>NZ_JAEILC010000093.1:0-53621 GCF_016307435.1 Pseudomonas sp. S4_EA_1b
GATTAAAGACATCTTTTTTGGCATGAAATGCATCTATTTTTTCGCCCTCCACCCCGTCCACTAATCGCTGAAATGTAGGTTTCCATCCTTTTATCGAGCAGCCTTGAATACAGAATGCTGCGACTTGGACTACCTCTCCGGATATCTGAGAAAATGCTCGAGGGCCAAGATGCAATAACGATACTATTGAGTTCGCGTCTATTATTTTTTTTCGCATCTTCTCGTGTGAAGATAGAAACATCCAGCTTTGCATTGCAACCATCGCTAAATGGCTGCTAGCGTTTAACTGGCGCAATCCGCGCTCCATAAACATTGAATAGATGTCTGTTTTGCTACTCTCATAATATTTTGCAGCAAACCCCTTGAGCTCGGAATTCATCATTCGAGTGCCCATATATGGAGGGTTAGCTATGACTGCATCGTACTTCTGCGCCAGTATCCACGCCTGTTGCAGAAAGGGAATAAGTTGCTCCGCTGCTGGTTTCTGCATCACGTCGCCGTCACGCACCAGTTGTCGCATCTGTTCAAGCAGCTCTCCCAGCGGCTCGGCATCCTCGGCCGGCACCTCGATCAGCGAACCGAAGGTCTTAGCCTGGCTGAAGCGGGCCAGAGTGTTTTTCAGCAGGCTGAATCGGTTGTCGGTCGGTGCGGAGCTAAGGTCGCACTGATCCTGATCGAATAAGTTCTGCGACTGGCCAAGCTGCCAGTCGCTACTCAGATTGAGGGCGCTCCACAGCGCGGACACGTCAAAGTTGCGGCTTTCCTGCAGAGACAGCACATTTAGTTTGAAGCCATTATCAGCCACGCGGCTGAAGATACGCCGGTCGTCCTCACGGGCCAGCATCATCAGAGCGAAGCCGGCGAGCTGCCCGGCGCGGTCGTCGATATCCAGGCCGAACAGGTTATTCCCCAAGATCAGCTGTGGAATATCGCGGGAGCGGAAGCCGCGCTCGGAGTAGATATCCTTGAGCACCTTATAAGCCTCGACCAGGATATGGCCAGAACCGCAGGCTGGGTCGAGTACCTTAATGGTTAGCGGATCGATGCTGTCCGGGGTGATGGCCGCCAGCTGTCCCTGCACATCCGGGCCTTGCTCCGTTGGCTCGATGTAGTAACTCCACTTGGCTTTGAGCGGCGAGTCTGGATAGGTCTGCAGCCACTGGCGGCCCACAGAGTTCTGCACCAGGTACTGGACGATCCAGTTGGGGGTGAACAGTTGGGTGGCGGCGGGAATATCCTCGCTTTTCACCACCTTGCCGATGACCTGATCTTTCCTCTCGGAGATGTAGAACTGGTAAAGCCAGCCGATGATCTCTACGTCCTGCCAGTCCTCTTTGGGAATGGCGCTGACGAGCTCGCGGATCAGCGAGTCGGTCTTGGTCAGGTTGTCCGGCAGCAGCAGCTCAGTGGCGTCGTCGACCGCCTCAAAGAGAAAGGGCATGGCCTTGTGCAGGGCATGGCACTGGGCAAGCAGTAGCTCGCGGTACAGTTCTTCATCCTTGGTGCCGTCGAGTTTCAGTTCGGCAATGCGCGGCCGGTCTAGGCCTTCCAGCTCGATATCTAGGCAGTCGTCAAGGATCTGGAAGCTGCCCGTCTGAGTTGGATGGCTGAGCACACAGCGGCCGTGTTCGAGATACCCCTTTAGCTCCATATAACGGATAGCGCATAGACGGTTGAACCAGCTGTAAGCCGACTGCTCCATGGTCTGAGCAAAGCCCATTTGCTCGACCTTTTTCACCAACGCGGCGCGAGGCCGGATGATGCTGGCCGGGAAAGGCCGATCTTCGATCAGGGCCAGATCGCCTTTCTGCTCCAGCGGCTCGATGCCCATGCTGGGGATGCTGGACTCTCTGATGCCAAACAGCGCCGCGCGCTTGGTCATTGCGGCAATGAAGGCGGTGCGTGCCTTGGGGGCGTAGCGTTTAATGTTGTTGGTGTTCATATGGGCTTTCCCTAATTCTACTTGAGCTGGTATTGCTGCGTTGCTGCGGCCTGGAGCTGGTCTCTCCCTCCTACCGGTCGCGCTGTGTCAGCGAATACGAACGCGTTTGTCTTGCTTAATGGCACTTTCCAGCTCGGCCTTGAGGGCCTCAATAAAGCGGTCAATATCGCTCTGGCTTTCTAGATACAATCCGTTCCCTAGTTTGTTAAACACGCTGGTCGCTGCCACCTCGAATACGGGTTTGGGCTGCGCTACAGGTTTTGAGGTTGGCACGAGGGCAGGCGCTCGGTCTTTTTTGACGCCGCTTGCCGAATTGTCCTGCTCCTGCTGAAGCTTCTGCTGGCGCTCGGCCTCGGCCTGGATGGCACGTTCCAGATCGAATACACCGTCATGCAGGCGCTCGTCGGCGGTCTGGGTTTGCAGCATGTAGATATTGGCGATGCTGGTTTCGGTCTCAAGATCCGCCTTGACCAGCTGTAGCGGGCGCAGCAGCCGGTTACTCAGCTCGGCGGTTTCGATGCCGCTCTTAGTAATCTCGGCCTGCAGTTGGGCGATCTTCTCGTCAACACGCGCCAGGGCATGTTGACGCTTTTCACCTAGGATGCCTGCGTTAATGGCTTCAACCGCTTCAACCAAGGTAGCGACTTGGTGTAATTGGCCGTAGGGCGCGGCGTTCTGTTCGATGGCCTTCAGCTCAGTTAACGCTTTGCGGGCTTTCTCATCTTTATCCAGCGCGGTTTTATTTTTGTCGAAACGACGCAATGCCTGCTGCAGTTGCTGCCAGGTATGCAGCTGGTTGGTGAAGAACTCATGTAAGTCACGGTAGTCCTCTTCCAGATCTAGGAAGTCATCCTTGTTGTCGACCACAACCTTAAAAAAGTCGACGCTGTCAGTGTTGCTGAGCAGGCGCTGCAGGATGAGCAGGGCCTTTTCGACGGCTTCTTTGCCAGGAAAACGCCCGGCGCTAACCGTTGCTTTGTATTTTTCCAGGTTGGTGCGCCAGCTGCCGAAGTGTCCGGAGTAATACTCGAATAATTCCTTCTCGCCTGCGGGGCCAAGGGCGTTGAACAGCTCTTGGGTCAGATTACGTGCTTGCTTGAGTAGTCCTTCGTCGGTCTGGCGCTTCTTCTGCACCGAGATTTCACGACGCTTACGGCTGTTGGTAAGGTACTCGAAGGCGTCCGGCAGCGGCATGCTGGGGCCTGCGGCGTGGAACGAGATATGGCTGGAAGCAGCCAGGCGACCGAGGACCAGCAGGATCTCTCCGTCCGGCCAGCCGTAGGGGCGCTTACTGAAGCGTTCGATGATGTCGGCGACCAGTAAGCGTTCGTTACCGGAGGCGCGCAGTGAGATGAACTGCTCAACTTCCTTGATGGCCTGCGGGTTGCCTTCGTCACCATCGAGGGTCAAGCCGAGTTGGCCGATGTCATTGGTGTGCAGAATGGCGTGGAGTTCACGCTCGGGCTCCTGCTGTAGTACTCGCAGGTAGCCCAGTTTGGTGAAGGTGTTTTCGAGGAGGTACTGGCACGCTTCGTCGAACTTGCTGACGATACTGTTGCTGTTGAGTTTCAAGTGCTGGCCCTGCGCATAGACCTCCGCGCGCTCGGTCAGCTCTTCCAGCAGCAAGCGCAGGCGCTTTTTACGCTCCTGGTTCTCTCGGCCGCGTTCGGCGAGGATCTTGCTCAGCTCAGGTTGGCTGCCGTCGTCGTTGAGGCGGATGAACTTGTTGGTCTTCAGCCAGGTGCGCAGTTCGGTGAAGAAATCCTTGCTATCGGGTAATTTGAACAGTGCCATGCCGGCAGGAGCTTCGTTGCTTTTATTGATGCAGCCGGCTTCGCCATAGAGGGTGTAGTCGAGATCCAGTGGCGAGATCACTTCGGTACGGAGGTCGTGCTCGTAACGGCCTTCCAGGCTGTGGCCGTCGAGGTAGCGACCGATACTGTAGTCGGTCTTGTTGACGCTGTAGCGGAACTTGTTCTTGTCCTTGAGCAGGTCTTTGTAGATCAGGTCCGACAGTGCCTTGTTCTCTTCTGAACCGGCGATCTCTGTGGCCTTGATCTTGCGGGTGATGTCGCGTTCCTCGTTTGTGAGGAAGACAAATTCGTCACCGTTGCGGGTGATCAGGCTTTCCTTTTCGAGGCGCTGGAGGGTTTCTTCGATGCTTCGACGTAGAGCCAGTTTGTCTTCGTCGACCTGTTCAATGGATAGGGTGACGAGGTTGTCGAGGGTGCCCTTGATCAGGTCGACATAGCGGATCATGAACAGAGTGCGCAAGATCTGTACGTCGAAGGCGTCGAGGACGCTGCTTTCGCCCGCCTGGTCGATGGTGCGCTTGACTGCTGTATCGAGGAAGCCTTCGACAGCGCGGTAGAAGCTGTACATGGGAATCAGCGCGCCGAGCGGTTTCTCCGCAATGGCCATGGCTGCCATCTGGAAGGCATCGAGCATGGAACGCTCGCCGTAGGCCAGGTGCGCTCCGGTGGCACCGACCTTGCGGATTTCCTCGAAGACCTTTTGCACCAGCTGGAAGTGGTACGGCGCAAAGGGGTAGTTGCTGATGAAGCTTTCCGGACCATCGAAGTTCTTCAGGGTCGGGCCGGAGCGGTCGAAGGTGATCTGGTTGCGCAGGATGTCGCCTTTAAGTTCCCAGAGGGCGCGCAGCTCGGCTTCAGCTTCCGGTGTTTTACGCAGTAGACGCTTCTGGATGACTTCGTCAGTGTTGGAGCTGGACAGTGAAAGTCGGGTTTTGAAGCGCCCGGCAATTTTCGAGAAATCGTTGGCCTTGGAGGCGGATAGCTCACCCAATACGGCATCCATATCGGCCTGAGAGGTGACGATGATCCAAGCGCGGCCTTTGCAGATGGTGCCGAGGTTTTCGGTGATGGTCTGCAGGGTCAGCATCAGTTTGGTGTCGCTGCCGATGAACTGGCCGACTTCGTCCACCAGGAACAGCACGCGGTGTTTGGCTGGCTGGGTGTCGAGGTATTCCCGCACCCAGTTGCAGAAGTTTTCGACCGAGACGCTGAAGGTTTGTTCGGAGTCTTCGAACCATTTGTGCGCGGCTTCAGCAGACAGATCGAGGGCTGCGGCTACCGCTTGCTCAATGTCATCCTGATAGAACTGATAGCCATCACGCTCCTCATTCCAGTCCATCCCGGTGGAATTATTAAAGGCTTGTTTGAATCGCTCATAGACGCCGCGCTGGGCCAGATGACGCTCCATGTGGGCGATGTGGGGATGGTCGCCACTGAAACCTTGATGCTCGTTGAACACCCGTAGGAAGACATTGAGGATCGGGTTGCCAGCATCGTTGGAGCTGGCTTTGCTGTCGATGTTGAACAAGATGACATCGGCACTGTTGGCAACGGCCTTGTCGATGTCGGCACGGATGGTGGCATCACGCAGTTTGCTCGCATCAAAGAAGGAAACAGCCTTGCGAGCGTTGCCCTGCTCATCGCGCGCTTCGATGTTGGCCAGCAGGTATGACAAGGTCTTGAGGAAGTGCGACTTACCCGAGCCAAAGAAACCGCTGATCCATACGCCCACGCGGTTGGCAATGGAGGGATCGTTCAAGTCAGTACTGTAGGACTCGAAGAAGCTGCGGAAGTGTTTTTCCAGCTCGTTGGTGACAACGTATTCATCCAGCTCTTGGTGCACGGTTGCGTCGTCTGACTGATCCGCCTTAACCACGCCGTTGATCGGGCGATCGAGTTCCTTGAAGAAAATATCTTTAATGCTCACGGCAATCGTCCTTATTGATCAGGGAACCAGCTTGAAGGCGCGGTAGTAGTTGTTGCTGGGAATGCGGTCGAACAAGGCGAGTGACTGCCCTGAGTAATGACCGGGGTAAAAAAGAACCAGAGGCTTGTGGCCAAGCAGCGCGTGTAGCTTGTTGAGAAGGTTGTGGGCGCGAAGAACCGGCCAAACTGAGCCGACACCACTGATTAGCACCACGTCGTGTTGATCGGCGTCGCTATGCTCCATCAGGAAGGGCGCGAATTTGTCCATATGCAGCGGTCCGGACAGAGCCTTGAGCAGCGCGAGGTCACCTTTGGTTTGCTGCATCTTAATGGCTTTTTCAGTGAAGCTGCGTTGATCCAGATATTCGCGCATAGCCTGCAGCAGATTGATATGAGCCACTTTGAGCTGGCTGTGCTTCTTGGCGAGGAACCCCTGCAGAAAATTGAGGTATTCGCGCACCTGCAGCTCATCCTCGGGGGCGTAGTCGAAGATCCAGAAACCGAGCTCATTGCCCAATCCTTGGCTCTTCAAGAACTCTTCGGTGAGGATCTTGTCTGGGATCTGGTTTAGCCGATCCTGCAGTTGCTGATTCATGCGAACACTCCTTATTCCACGCCTACTGTCCGGTGGCATTGGATACTTCCAAACAGGCTTTTATGCGATAGCGGTAGCTGTCATCCAGCAAAACGCGGACCTCTGACCGAATCATCAGTTTTTGTAGTTTCATGTTGCGGGTGCTTTTCAACAGGCCGACCTCGGCCAGCATGCGATAGACGACCTGCGCCATCTTCTTACGGCTGGACTCCGTCCAGGTGGTGATGGTCGAATCTCGATGGCTGCGTTCATCCAGAAACTCATTCCAGTGGTAGGGTTCGAGCACGCCGGCGCGGGTGACGAAAGCGTCTTTGAGGACGGTCTCGATGAATTCGACGAGCAGCAGGTTGCGTTCCAAGGCCGAGCAGAAAACCACTTGGGTGGCGAGTTCATCATCTCCATCTCGAATTGCCCTCCAGAAAGGGGCATCCAGTCGCTCCAGTCGCTTGCGGATGGCGTGAGCCACACGCTTGGCCGAGGCTAGTGCGCGTTTCTGCAGCCGGTTCTGTTGCTGTATGGCCTCATGCCATTGCTCAGGGCTGGCGTCCTGCAACAGCAGGTCTGCAACGATGCGTGATTCACGCACCTGCAACGAGCCGCCGATTAAGTCAGAGCCGTAATGGAAGCTATGCATGCCTATTCCCCATCACTGCTAAAAAGGAAGGGAGTTAGCTTGGCGCGATCAGCTGGAAGCAATTGCAATGGATGCTCGCGTACTCGCTCGGCTTCCTCTGCGGTGATGGCCGCCTGATAGCGTTGAAGGGTGTAGTGGGCAAGTGCTGTGCTAACAGTCAGCTGTAGGCGTCCTTCTGGCATGCCGAAATCGCGTTCTACTAAAGACTTTTGGGCATCACTGAGTAGCTCATTAGGGATCAGTGTCAGGTTGACTTGGTCGTGCCAGCTACTGTCTGTACTTGATAATGGGGCGTGAGCGTCGCACGATTTTGGCGTGCGACAGATACGTGAGAGCAAAAAGTCGCGGAAGGCTTGGCGCTTATGGCACCAAGCGCGAACGTGCCAGCGAAAACCGGTATAAACGAGCGTGTGAGGTGAAATCACGCGTTCATGAATTTGCGGGTTGGACATGGAGGCGTAGAGTATTTTCAGGCTGCCGGCATTGCGGCAGGCTCTGATTAACTCGCGAACCACTTCAGGGCGGGCTGCACGGTCTGGAAGTTGGACAGTAGTGACGCTGGGGTGGGCTTCCAAAATTTCAGACACGGGCTGATCAGATTGATCGCCGATGAGTGCCATGTACTCATTGATGTGCCCAGCGCTCAGTACGGGCTGAAAGCCAGCCGTCGGGACATAGCCTTTAACTGCAGGGCTGTGAATTAGCGAGCCTGGATTGAATTCGCTGTTATAGCGATTGATGTCGGAAGAAGCTTGCTGGCGGCTGATGCCAAACCATGTCATCAACTGAGTGGTGACCAGGCGACCCTCCCAATAGCTGATTAGCTCTATCGCGCGTAGCCTGAGGAGGGCTTCGTGTTTGGGGAGCGGCATTGGCATTCCTGAATGTGAGCTGGTCCAGATGATGCCTGATACGAGGCAGCAGTGTAAATTTATTTACTGTAAAGTTTTTTGCGTTTTGATTGATATCGAGTGGATTGCTGATAGCGTCGGTGCCGGGTGCGTGAAAATTAACGCCGATCGATTATTAACGAGCGCAATTCGTAAGCCCTATTTACAAGTTCACTTGGCCGGGCCGCATTGTCAGTAGCTAGCTTGAACAGAGAAAAATAAAGAGCCCAATACTCTTGGATGCGGATGCGGATGCGGATGCGGATGCGGATGCGGATGCGGATGCTGAAGCCTGTAGTGCGGAAGACGGAGCTGCCGAGCGGGTCATCGTCGCCGAGCACCACATTCAGTCCCCACTAGGGCCTGCAGGCATTGTCTTTGGCCAGCGAAGGGCAACCGTCAACAAAACGCACACAACAATGGATCTCCGCCCGCCATATGCTGCTTTTTTTCCTGTCTGCACGAGGAACCTGCTGCAAAACTTGACCTGTATATCCGCCCAATATTCCCCTGTAGTGTTTAACGACATATCGTCTGCGTGTACGAAATTTTGGCCCCGATCGCTGGAGCCTAAATCAAGGAGGATTTGATGTTTTCTATGTCATGCAGATCATCGCCAGGCGGGCGAAAGGGGGTATGGAGTTGAGTGATCATGCCGTTCAGCGCTGTACCCAGCGGGGAATTCGTGCGCTTCAGGATGAGTGGTTGCGCAAATTTGGTGTGCGAATCTGGAAGTACGGCGCCGAGATTTAACTGTTTGATCATGATGTGTTCGATGGCCTGCTACAAAGCGTGTGCAGCCAGGATCGACAACTCGCCAAAAAATCCCGCAACAGTTATGCGGTGATGAGTGCCGATCGTGTCATTACGGTCGGTCATCGAAACACCTCTTTTTGGCTCGAAAAACCGGTCTGCGCTCAGCAGCTGCGCTTGGCCTGGTTCCGATTTTGAAGGCGTTCAGGGCGAATCTGGCCCTAGTGTACTAACAGCTTTTCCGATGCCGGCACCCAGGTGTTGGCGACAGTCTAAGAATGTGGGAGTGGTTTATGCAGGACGCTGACGAGTTGAAGCCTGGCTTCATGATTATCCACAGCAATCGTCTCGATGATTTGCGAGCCTTGGCTGTGAATTGGATGCAGCGTTATCCGCTGGCACCACTGGAAAACGAAGTTGTGCTGGTCCATAGCAATGGTATTTCTCAGTGGCTCAAGCTGGCCCTGGCAGATGACCCTCAAGTAGGCGGTTGCGGCATTGCAGCTGCGCTGGATGTGCAGTTGCCGGCACGTTTTCTGTGGCAAGCCTATCGATCAGTGCTGGGTAAGGACTCAACACCTGAAACCTCGCCACTGGACAAGACTCCCCTGAGCTGGCGGCTGATGCGCTTGCTGCCGCAGCTGATGAGCAAGCCTAATTTCCAGAGCCTGCAGCGGTTTCTGGAGCAGGACGACGATCTGCGCAAGCGTCATCAGTTAGCCGAGCGTCTGGCCGATTTGTTCGATCAGTACCAGGTGTACCGTGCGGACTGGCTGGAAGACTGGGCTGAAGTCCGCGACCAGCTCAAGCAGATCAATGGCATACCCAACCCGCTGGATGCCGATAATCTCTGGCAGGCTGACCTGTGGCGCGAGCTGTTGCTGGATGTCGGCGAAGGCGCGCTTGAGCGCAGCCGAGCAGGTGTCCATAAGCGCTTTGTTGCCCGCTTGCAGTCGGTGGAGCAGGCTCCGCAGGGCCTGCCGCGGCGGATCGTGGTGTTTGGTATTTCGTCGATGCCGGCTCAGGTGCTCGAAGCCCTGGCGATGCTCTCGCGTTTCAGTCAGGTGCTGCTCTGCGTGCATAACCCCTGTCGTCACCACTGGATCGATATCGTCGCCGACAAGGATCTGCTGCTGCACAGCTACAAACGTCAGCAGCATAAGGTCGTCAGCCTGGCACTGGGCGCGGATTCGCTGCATCAAAATGGTCAGCCGTTGCTGGCCGCCTGGGGCAAGCAGGGTCGCGACTATATCAATCTTCTCGACAGCTACGATGACCCCTCCAGCTACCGGCATCTGTTTGACGACGTGAACGGCGGACGAATCGACCTGTTCAGCGAAGAGGAGGCACCGACGCTGCTATCGCAGTTGCAGGACGACATTCTGGAACTGCGCCCACTGGCTGAAACTCGCGAACACTGGGCGCCGGTACTGTCGGACAAGGATCGCTCGGTACGTTTCCATGTGGCGCACAGCCCCCAGCGAGAAGTGGAAATCCTCCATGACCAGCTGCTGGCCCGTTTCAGTGCAGACTCGGGGCTCAGCCCGCGTGATGTGATTGTCATGGTCCCGGACATCAATGCGTATGCGCCGCACATCGAGGCAGTCTTCGGGCAAGTGCCTTACCACGACCCGCGTTACATCCCGTTTACTCTCGCCGACCAAGGGCAGCGTGGTCGCGAGCCGCTGTTAATCGCGCTGGAACACTTGCTCAAGCTGCCGCAGAGCCGTTTTGCGGTCAGCGATATTCTTGACCTGCTTGATGTACCCGCGCTTCGTGCCCGCTTTGGCGTCACCGAGGCCGATCTGCCTACGCTGCATCGCTGGATTGAAGGATCCGGTATCCGCTGGGGACTCGATGGAGCGCAGCGTGAAAGCCTGGACATGCCAGCCGGGCTTGAACAAAACACCTGGCGCTTCGGCTTGCGCCGCATGCTGCTGGGATATGCCGCGGGCAAAGGCCCGGCGCTGGACGGCATCGAGCCTTACGACGAAGTCTCCGGCCTCGAAGCCGCGCTGGCAGGCCCGTTGCTTACCCTGCTCGATCACATGGAAATCGCCCGTCTGGACTTGCAGCAACCCACAGTGCCGAAGGTTTGGGTTGAGCGTTTCCAGTCGCTGCTCAAGGTGTTTTTCCGGCCCGTTGGCGAGGCCGATGAATTGCTCGTCAACCAACTGCTGAAGATTCTCGATGACTGGCTGAAAACCTGCAACCAGGCTGAGTTTGATGAGGCGGTGCCGCTGAGCGTTGTCCACGAAACTTGGCTTGGCGGCATGGATCAGGGCGGCCTGTCCCAACGCTTCCTGGCGGGCGCGGTGAATTTTTGTACCTTGATGCCGATGCGTGCGATCCCCTTCAAGGTGGTGTGCTTGCTTGGCATGAATGATGGCGACTACCCTCGCCAGCAGTCCCATGTCGACTTCGACCTGATGCGTCATGACTACCGTCCCGGTGACCGTTCCCGCCGTGAGGATGACCGCTACCTGCTGCTTGAGGCGCTACTGTCGGCCAGGGATCAGCTGTATGTCAGTTGGGTGGGGCGCAATATCCGCGACAACAGTGAGCGGGTGCCATCGGTTTTGATCGGGCAACTGCGCGATCACCTGTCGACCGGTTGGCGACTGAGCGGTAGCGAGGAGAATCCGAAGGCGCTGATTGACGCTCTGACCCTGGAACACCCGCTGCAGCCCTTTAGCCCTTCGTACTTTGCGAATCTGTCGGGACCGGATGGTCTGTTCACCTATTCCCATGAGTGGCGCAACGTCCATACGGTTGCCGAGGCAGTGCAGGCGCCGATCGAGCTGACACCGCTCCAGCAAGACACGCCTTTGAACCTGCGCCAACTGGCGGGTTTTCTGCGCGATCCAGTGGCTGCGTTCTTTCAACAGCGCCTCAAGGTACATTTCGACAGTGATGAAATGGTCAGCCGCGATGAGGAGCCTTTTGAGCTGGACGCGCTGGAGAATTGGCAGCATCAGGAAACCTTGAGCCAATCACTCAAACGCTGGGTCGAGGAGTCCTATCAGCCCGAGCATATGGACGCCCAGCTGGAACAGCATGTGCAGCGTTTGCAACGGGAGGGCAAATTGCCCTTGGCGGCATTCGGCTCACTGAGTGCGGCCAAGCTTGCTGGACCGCTTCCTGATCTGATGGCGCGTTACCACGCGGCCATTCAGGAATGGAGCGAGGTAGAGCCAGGCCAGATCGAGCTCAGGTGCGAGCCGACGGATTCGACGCCAGGCTTCGTCGACTGGCTGGGCGGGCTACGCCGTAACGCCGGGAAGGACTTGGCCTACGTGCAACTGGTGAGCAACAAACTGCTCACCGACGACGGTTTTCGTTGGCATAACCTAGTCCGTCTCTGGGTACGGCACCTTGCTTTGCAGCTGGGTACCGAGCCGTGCACGACGATTTTGGTTTGTCTCAACGGCAATGTGCTGTTCCCGCCATTGAGCAAGGCTACTGCGCAAGACCATCTGCAGCACTTGTTGCAATACTGGGTCGAGGGCATGTGCGAACCGCTGCCGGTTGGCTGCAAGACTGCTTTCGCCTGGTTGTCGGGCAGTGGGGGCGCGGCTCTGGACCAGGCCAGGGAAACATTCGAGGGCGGCTATATGGTGACCGGGGAGGTCGCCAGTTCGGCCGCCTTGCGCCGCGCTTATCCCGACTTCGATGCATTGTCTGGTGATGGACGATTTACGTTGTTGGCCGAACACCTGTATGGCCCTCTGTTTAACCATCTTTCATCTGCTGGCGCAGGGAGCGACCTATGAATCCCGTGAATCTGGAGTCTCTGAATTTTCCGTTACACGGCAGCCGTCTGATCGAGGCTAGCGCCGGGACCGGCAAGACATTCACTATTGCGTTGCTGTATGTGCGGCTGGTGCTTGGGCACGGCGGCGCGAATGCATTCAAAGAGCCGCTCAATCCTCCGCAGATTCTGGTCGTGACTTTTACCGACGCCGCCACTCAGGAATTGCGGGATCGTATCCGCCTGCGTTTGAGTGAAGCCGCGCATTGTTTCGCCGAGCCCCTCGGTAGTCACGATTCGTTATTGGAGCAACTACGCGCTGATTATCCGGCTGAGCAGTGGCCCAATTGCGCCCGTCGCCTACAACTGGCCGGCGAGTGGATGGATGAGGCGGCGGTCTCGACCATCCATGGCTGGTGTTATCGGATGTTGCGTGAGCATGCCTTCGACAGCGGCAGCCTGTTCACCCAGACGCTGGAAACCGATCAGAGCGAATTGCTGGCCGAGGTGGTGAGGGATTACTGGCGGCGGCATTTTTATGGGCTATCGCTGGATCAGGCTGAGGTGATCGCCGACTATTTCAGCGGGCCTCAAGAGTTGGGTCAGCTGCTCTCGTCCTTGCTGGCGCGACGTACTGCGAGCTTCATGCATGGCGGCGCAGTATTGCCTGCCCCCGGAACCCTGGCGGCCTTGCTCAAGGCGCCTGCTGACTGGAAGGTCAGCCTCTCTGCATTGGAGCAGCTCGCACGAACGACATGGCGCGATGACCGGCAGCAGATTGAACAATTGCTGCACGGCATGCGCAGCAAGCTGCATGGCAATACCTATCGGGGCGTCAAGGATGATCAGGTATTTGCCGGGTGGCTTGAGGCCTTGGCGAACTGGAGCCAGGGCCAGACCGCACCTGGCAATCTGAGCAAGTTTGGTCAGGAGCGTTTCAAGCTCACCGGTGGCGCACAGGCCCCATCGCATCCAGCGTTCGCAGCCATCGACGCCTTGGCGGACCATCAAGCAAGCAAGCAGGACATTCGGGCCCAGTTGCTACTTCATGCGCTGGCTGAAATCAGCGAGCGTTTCGATACCGAAAAACTGCGCCGCGCCGAAATCGGCTTCGATGATCTGCTCAATCGGCTCGATGCGGCGCTGCAGAGGCAGTCGGGTGAGCGACTGGCAAAAACTGTTCGTGAGCAGTATCCGGTTGCCTTGATCGATGAATTTCAAGACACCGACCCTGTGCAGTACCGGATTTTCGAGAGCATCTACCGCATCGCCGACAACTCGCCGGACAGCGGCCTGTTCATGATCGGTGACCCCAAGCAGGCGATCTATGCCTTCCGTGGCGCGGATATCTACACCTACCTGAGCGCCCGTGAAGCCACCAGTGGACGACATTACACCCTGGGTAAAAACTTCCGCTCTACCGAGGCCATGGTGACGGCCGCCAACCGCTGTTTCGAGTTTGCCGAAGGACATCCGCGAGCGGCCTTTCGGTTTGCCCGGGAAGGCTTTGCCAATCCAGTGCCGTTTTCCGCCGTGCTTGCCAAGGGGCGCGAGGCGCGTCTGGAAATAGGCGGTGAGGCCGCTGCCGCGATGACGTTGTGGAGCCTACCCGGCACTGACGGCATGATCAGCACCGGGGCGTACCGGCGAGGCATGGCAGAAGCAGCGGCTTCGGCTATTCAATCCTGGTTGGTGCCGGATGGTGCCCAGCAAGCAGGTCTGCGTCAGCCCAATGGCAGCTTCGTTGCCCTGAGACCGGCCGACATCGCGATTCTGGTGCGCAATCGAACCGAAGCCGAGGCCATCCGCAAGTCGCTGTCCCAGCGCAAACTGGCCAGCGTATATCTGTCTGATCGCGACTCGGTGTTTGACAGTCCAGAAGCCCAGGACCTGCTTTATCTGCTGCGTGCCTGCGCTGAGCCTTCAGTGGATCGCCTGCTCAGGGCGGCGCTGGCGACGCGCAGCATTGGCTTAAGCTGGCTGACGCTGGAGCAGCTCAACCATGACGAACTTTACTGGGAGCAACAGGTTTTACGCTTCCGGGATTATCGTCATCTCTGGCAGCAGCAAGGTGTGCTGCCGATGCTGCGCAAACTGATGGCAGACTTTCAGATACCCGCGCGTTTGTTGCTGCAGACCGACGGCGAACGCAGCCTGACCAACTTGCTGCATCTGGCCGAATGGCTGCAGCGTAGCGCCACTGAGCTGGACGGCGAAAATGCATTGATTCGTCACTTGGCCGAGCAGCTGCAAGCTGCCAGTGAAGAAGAAATACTGCGTCTGGAAAGCGATGCTGATCTGATTAAAGTCATCACCGTCCACAAATCCAAGGGGCTGGAGTATCCACTGGTTCTGCTGCCATTCATTTGCAACGCGACTGAACTCAATGGTCGTAGCAAGTCGCCGCCGATGTTCCATGGCGACGATGACGGCGAGTTGTGCATCGAATTGGGCAAGTCCGAGGCAGCCAGGGTGGCGTATGAAAAAGCCAACGACGAGCGTCTGGGCGAGGAAATGCGTCTGCTCTATGTGGCATTGACCCGTGCCCGTTACGCCACCTGGCTGGGTATCGCAGCAGTGGGTCGCTCCAATGGCAAGGCGACCGATCTGGATAAAGGCGGCCTGGGTTATCTGCTGGCTGGCGGTGACAAGATTGTTGCCGGGCAACTTGAATCGCTTTTGTCCGACCTGCGCGGGGACTGCGAACACATCGTCTGTGAACCAGCACCCGAGGCCACGGATGATTGTTATACACCACCACTAAAAGCCGAGCTCAGCCAGGCATTGATCCCATTGCATAAGCCCGCCTCAAACTGGTGGATCGCCAGCTACTCGGCACTGTCCATCGCCGACGGCAACCAATTGATGGGCTCCGAAGCTGGTCAGCGGCTTGAGCCTGCCACGGCCCTGGAGGCGAACCTCACCGAGGAGGGCCTTGCTGTGGATGAAATAGTCGCGACGCTTCCTGCGGGTCCGGGCATTCACGGTTTTCCCCGTGGCGCAGGCCCCGGTACTTTCCTGCATGGGTTGTTCGAGTGGGCGGGTAACGAAGGCTTCGCGAAAGCTCAGGCCATGCCCGAGTCGATCGACAGCACAGTTGGCCGCCGTTGCAACCTGCGAAGCTGGGAAACCTGGATCGAACCACTGGCAGCTTGGCTCAAATCCTATCTGAGTACACCGCTGCGTTTTGACGGCAGCTCGGTCAGCCTGAGTGGCTTGAGCACCTATCAGGTGGAGATGGAGTTCTGGTTTTCCAGTCAGTCGGTAAATGTCCAGCAGCTCGACAAATTGGTGCGCCAATATACCTTGAATGGCGAACCGCGACCGGTACTCAATCCCGGCCAGCTGAACGGTATGTTCAAAGGCTTTATCGACCTGACGTTCGAACATCAGGGGCGCTACTACGTGGCCGACTACAAGTCCAACTGGCTGGGCCGCAATGACGACAGTTATGACGCTGCATCGATGGCCGAAACCATGCTCAGCAAGCGCTACGACCTGCAGTTCTGCCTCTATCTGCTGGCCCTGCATCGGCAATTGAAGTTGCGCCTACGTGACTATGACTACGACCGGCACATGGGCGGTGCTGTGTATCTATTCGTGCGCGGGCACCATTCTGCCAGCCAGGGTGTGCATTTCGAAAGACCGCCTCGCCAACTCATCGAACAAATGGACAGACTTTTCATGGGCCAGCACACGGAGGTGGCAGTATGATCCTGACACTCAAACAACTCAGTGACAGCCAGCGCAGCAGCGACGCACCTGCGATTGCCCTGTCTCAGGCTTCTAGCCAGGATTTGCTGCAGCAGTTGGAGCTTTGGGTGACCCGCGGTTGGCTGCGCGCCCTGGATCGTTCAATGGCCGCGTTCGTCCTGGAGCAGGACCCCCAAGCGCCGCCAAGTGTCCTGTTGGCGATTGCGATGACCAGCCATCAATTGGGCCGAGGGCATTCCTGTCTCGATCTGACGGCAACCCTCAGCGCGCCGGACTTCGTCCTTTCGCTGCCGCCTGAAGGCGATGAAGGTGGACAGCTACCATCGCAGTGGTTGCACGGTTTGGATGCGGTCACCTGGCGCCAGGCGCTGGCTGCCAGTGATCTGGTCGAAGACCGCGACACCCCAATACGTTACTCGGAGCGCCCCTTGGTGCTCGCCGGGCAACGCTTGTACCTGCGACGCTTTTGGAACTACGAGCAGAAAATTGCCAAAGCGCTCAGCGCTCGACTGACTCAGCCGCCGATCACCCCCGATCATTTGTCCAAACGGCTCGATGAATTGTTTCCAGAATCGGCCAAGGACGGTGGTCAGCGGATCACCGATTGGCAAAAGCTGGCCTGTGCGTTGGCTGCTCGTGGGCATTTCAGCGTGATCACCGGCGGGCCTGGCACCGGCAAGACCACGTCGGTGGTGCGCCTGCTGGGGCTGCTGCAGACCCCGGCCGTCGAGGCTGGCAAACCCTTGCGCATTCGCTTGGCCGCGCCGACTGGCAAAGCGGCTGCACGCTTGTCGGAGTCCATCGGCAAGGCGGTCAGCGAACTGCAAGTGACGGACGACGTTCGCCGGGCCATCCCCACCGATGTTTCGACGCTGCATCGCTTGCTGGGCAGTCGTCCCGACTCGCGCAACTTTATTCACCATCAGGACAATCTTCTCGCGCTGGATGTGTTGGTGGTCGATGAAGCATCGATGATTGATCTGGAAATGATGGCCTGCCTGCTCGATGCCTTGCCGCTGCAGGCACGCTTGATCATGCTCGGCGACAAGGACCAGTTGGCCTCTGTCGATGCTGGCGCCGTGCTGGGTGACCTGTGTCGCGACGCCGAGGCTGGGCGTTACTCTGCGGCGACCAGCGCCTGGCTCACTGAACACACCCACGAAGCAGTTGAGGCGACGGGCCTGCAACTTGGCGAGGGCCTAGGCGACCCTTTGGCGCAGCAGACAGTGATGCTGCGTTACTCGCGACGTTTCGATGCCAACAGAGGCATAGGACGCCTGGCAAAGCTGGTCAACGAAAAGAATGCTGGCGAGGCTCGTCAACTGCTCGAACATCCGCCGGAACAACTGTTCAGCTTGAAACTGCGAGGCGAACAAGACAGCAAACTTACCCGTCTAATTATCGATGGTCATCCCGAGGCTGACGGCAAGCCCCCGGGCTATCGCTATTACCTGGAGCAATTGCAACAGCTGCGGCCGGCAACTGGCACTGTCTGGAACAGCGATGGCTGGGTGCAATGGGCGAGCAATGTTCTCAAAGCCTTCGATGAGTTCCGGCTGCTTTGCGCCTTGCGCCGTGGCCCTTGGGGCGTAGAAGGATTGAATCTGCGCGTGGCCGGCGAGCTGAAACATCGCAAACTGATCGACACCGACCATGGCTGGTACGAAGGCCGACCAGTGCTGGTCACCCGTAATGACTACAGCCTGGGATTGATGAATGGCGACATCGGCATAGCGCTCTACCTTCCTGTGCCCGATGACAGTCAACCCGGACGCATGATCCTGCGGGTGGCGTTCCCCCGCAATGACGGCACTGGCGATGTACGCTTTGTCTTGCCCAGCCGGCTGGTTGAAGTCGAAACGGTCTACGCCATGACCGTGCATAAATCCCAGGGCTCGGAATTCAACCACACCGCGTTGCTGCTCCCGGATGCGCTAAACCCGGTGCTGACCAAGGAGCTGCTCTACACCGGCATTACCCGCGCGAAAAACTGGTTTAGCCTGATTGAGACCGGCCCAGGGGTGTTTGAGGGCGCGGTGAGCCGCAATGTACAGCGTTTGAGTGGGCTGGCATTGCAGTTAAAGGCTGAGTTGTCCAAAGAGGCTCAACGATGATCGGTATCAAGGGATTACCCCGCAACCTTGCACAGGTGCGGGCCCTGTTGCACGCGCATCTCGAAGAACATCGGCACCTGCCGGAAAGTACTCGGCTGCGGGACCTGGGCTCGGAAAAAGCGGTGGTGCAGGATTATTCGGGACGGGTTGTCTTCGAGCTGCTGCAAAACGCCCTTGATCGCGCTACTGGCCATATTTTGCTTCGCTGGGATCGACAACGACAGATTTTCGAAGTCGCCAACGATGGACGCGCGATCACGACCCAGAGCGTGGACGGGCGTCGCTCCGATATTCAGGCGTTGCTGAGTATGCATTCGAGCAGCAAATCAGCTGGCGAAAGCATTGGCAATAAAGGTGTCGGCTTTCGTTCGGTATTTGGTGCCGGCAGTCAGGTCGAGGTCTGGAGTCGTGCTGAAGATGGCCATTGTTGGGGCATGCATCTGCAACATCCGGCGCGCTTCGCGGTGGCCGTTGACGGTTGGATCAGCCAGGACGCGGCCAGCTTTTACGCGCCGCTGATGCTCTCGGCCCAGCCAGAACTCGATTCAGAGCATGTCACACTGATTCGCTTGCAGGACATCAGAAAACCTGAGGTCGTTGCCAGCATTGAGGCATCCATGGCGGAGTTGAGCCGTGGACCGCTGGCCTTCCTGCAGGAGCGCTCCGCACTTGGCTTGCGCATTACCTTGAGTGTCGCAGGGGAGCAGGACGTCACCCATGTTATCGACGCCAAGAATTACCTGGCGATGGCGCAGCGGCACATGGCATTCCCGGTCGAAGTGCGTGCCAGTACCGGGTTGGATCTGGACGTCGCTGATGTGCGGGTGATTGCGTCCAATGACCCGAGCAACTCGCGCTACTGGTCCTATTTGCCCACCGAACAGCCTGCCGGGTTTGGCGTTCAGATTCACGGCGACTTCTACTTGAGCAATTCGCGCCGTCACCTGACGCTGCGAAAACTGGAAGGCACCGGGCAAGCGACTGACCCGGCTGGGTGGAATGCGACTTTGGTGCATCTGGCCGCTGAGTGCATTGTTGAGCTCTGGCAAACGCCGGAAGTTTGCCTGGCTGAAACATTCTGGGAATACGCCACGCCGCGTGCCTGTACTTGCCCGCACCTGAAACGCGAAGTCGCCACGCTGTTCTGGCAGGCGCGCGGAGCGGTATTTGAAAGCATGGTGAAGAAGAGTTTTTCGACTGGCCGGACATGGCCTCTGGTGCGCTACCGACAGCTGTTCGAGGCGCTTGAAGCCTGGGCGGATTACGCTTATCGCAACCTGAAGCTCGGTTATCTTTCATCGCACCGTGAATATCTGCTAGCGCGGATTCAGGCCAGTGGCGCCAAGGTCCTGCCGATTGTCAGCGAGGGGTTGGAGGAGAATGCGCCTGTCCTGCGCGCGCAGCCGCTGGTTCAAATTGCCAGGGGGCAGCATCGTGGTGCCGAAGTCGACCGCATCTACTACCGCCGCTCAGGGCTTGAAAATCAAACCGAGCTGGCTCAAGTGATCATGCGTCAGAAGTCCTTTATTACGACCTTCACGCCTGCATTGGATATGTCACTCGCGCAGCAAGGACTGATCAACTTTGATCGACCAGAAATACTCGCGCAACTGCGTCCAGGGGACAACGAAGACGATCATGTCGAGCTGGTCTGCGCCGCGCTGGCCTTGGCCGGTCATGAGGGCACTGGCGGCGTTGGCTCGTTTTTGCGTCGGGCGAAGGAGCATGGTGTCGGCGCGGCCTGGCGTTTTGTTAGCAAGGAAACTGCCGCCAGTGCTGGTGTAAGCCTGGCCAGCCTGATGGTGAAAGGGATGGATGGCCATTGGCATGCCGCACAGGCGTGTGCACGAGTCAAAGGACCGTGGCCGCAACTGGATGAGCTCTGGCTGGCTGAAGTTGTGGACGGTATTGTGCCGTCGCCCACCATCGATGATCTGTGTCTGCTATTGGGGATTGGCCCTATTCCATTGTCCGCCCCTGAAACGATCGCATTGCCCGATGAGTTGCCGGTCGAAACGATGACCGAGCTTGTTGCGCGCTGGCCATTGCTTTCCGGCTTTCTCGCCCGAGAGGAAGGCCGGTATCTGTTGGCTGCCCTGGAGCGGTGCCGCTGGTTGCACAGCGGCGGTCCGGTGATTATCCGTGACGGGCTGCAGGGCCAGGGTCCCTATGCGCCATTGGATATCTGGCGCCAGCGGAGCAGTGGGGGGTTCAGAACCTTGTTGTTGCCGCGTTTGGAAGTAGAACGAGGCAATGACGCGACCTGGTACGCCCAGCTTGGGATTGCCAATGCACTGGAGACCAATGGCGCCGAGCGGGTGCGCCGCGCTTTTGAGCGCCTGCGGCACATTGATCCGCGCACATTGGACTCGGCGGCGCTGCGTGATTTGCGCGAGCTGTATCGCAGTCTGATGGATTTGACCCTCAAGCACGAAAGCCTGACACCGCCCTTGCTCTATCGAGTCGTCGGCGAAGCGGGGCGCCAACAAGGACTGGCGTGGGGCAGCGCAGGGGACCGCATCTGGCACGATAGCGGGGAAAATCCCACCGCATTGCTCTCGTTCAACGACATCAAATTGTGGGTGGTCAGAAAACTGAGCAAAGAGAACGCCTGCCGCTACGGTTTGGAGCATTTCGAACCGAAAACCGCAAAAATCAGCTGCCACGGTGACAGTAATGATCCGCTGGCGGTGAAGCTGCGTAGCCAGTTGCATTTGGCTATGCCGGATCTGATGGCCGCTGCCAGCGCGGCGCACAACGATTTCAAAGCCAGCAAGGCGTTGGAGATTTTCGCCAGATTGATCATCCGCCACTATGACGATGTCTGGATCGAATGGTCGTTTGACGGCAAGCTCGGCTGCCTGGGCAAAGACTCGGTAGGTGATGTCTTTGAACACGTCACGCAACAGGGGGCGCATCAGCTCTGGTTCGATGGGCCGGATGTGCCCTTGGTCGAATGCGCGCATCCCCTGAGCCAACTGCTGACAGAAAAGCGGGCATTCGGTGCGTTGTTCAAGGATGGGCTGCATGCGTGGAGCAATGCTGCGGATTCTGTCGGTGAAGACGGGCGAGTGTCGGGATCCGTTCAGCGCTTTCGTCGTGAGTATGGAATTTCCGATCAGGAGGTAGCGGAGTTCCGGTTGCGTATTGACGCCCTTGTGTTGACTGCCGAAGAGCGGTTGCTGTGGGTGGCGTCGGTTCGTGAAGTACTGCAAAGCTTCGCGTCGGGCCTGAGCTGCGAGCCATTTCCAGGTATGGTGATCAGACCGGAGATTTTTTTGAATGCCCGGAATGTCGCAGAAGATGAGGTGACAGAGGCATTGGCCGGGATCAGCAAGCTTCGTCCGCTTGTCGACTTCGCAGGCACGCATGCATCGGCGTTGGCTCTGGCCGACACCTTGCCTGCTCTGGCAGCTGCGATTGAAGCGACTCCTCGTGAACGCTGGACTGAAGCGTTGCTGGAACGGTTGCAGAAGGAAGTCAGGGTTGAGCATGCCGACGAGAGCGCACAGCTGAAAATGATGGATTTCGATCCCCAGGTAATCTTGCATCGTCGGTTGGATATTGAGCCGCAAGACCAGGCGCCCTCAACGGATGCTCTGGCATTTGCGAGCGGGAAGTTGGTCCTGAGTGCGCTGCCCGAAGCTCTTGATAAGTTGGGTTTGAAATCGTTCAGTGCAACGCGCGTCAGTATGATTGCCCGCGATGCTCCTCAGGATGAGGATTATTTCATTCGTGATGCCCGGCGCAAGGCGACAGGTGGGTTACGGGCCGAGGAGGCCGTTCTGGACCATTGCGTACCTGAAGCCATGCGCTGGCTCAAAGAGGACCCGGAAGGCTTTCATCAGGGATTGGCCGCGTCTCTGGCGTTTCTTGGGGATGAAGGTCAGCGGCGCTCGACACTGATAACCCGCGAAGAGCAAATGCGCAGCTTGCTTCACGTCGCCGAATACGTCGGTAACGCCGGATTCGATGTGTTGGTTCCCCATGACAGACGCTTTCTGCAGGTCGAGGTCAAACGAGTCGCTCAATTGAAGAGCGGTAGATTCTTCGTGTCTGACAACGAAAGACGGCGCGCGCTGAAATATCGCCAGCAAGAGGTTGATTGGCGACTGTGGCTGGTCTCAAGTGATGGCAAATCACGAGATGTCACCGAGGTGATGAATACCTTTGACAAACACAACGACGCATTACAAACACTCGCGAACGATGGATTACGTCCAGGTGAATGGATGTTTGTGCTCAAGGAATGACATTGAGCCAGCCCACGACCCCCGTGTGTTGGTTTTCTCAACACCCCTGGGTCGGTGCGTTGGGACATTTGTAGCCAGGGTACTGTGCTTCGGCCGTAATGTTGGCCAAGCTGAAAGTGACCGCTTGCACTGTGATATTGAAATTGGTCTGTGGGCCAGCAGTGGCGACAACGCGCTGCATGAAGGCTGAGTACGTTTTCATGAGTGACGTTTCTCGAAGATGGAGGGGGTAGCGCGTCTTTATCGCGCGACCCAAGGCAAAAAGCACCATGTCGATATTCATCACATACTTTGGGCTTTCGGTTTGCTGCTTGCGGAAGTGCGTCATTAGCCAGTCTTTGTAACTTTCTATCCAGCTGACATCTCGATCCTACAAGTTTTTCCTGCGAATACGATTTACCTCTGCATCCTCAAGTGTCAGGTTCTCCTTCGCTTCGTCGAGAATCAGGGGTCGGTACAGTTCGTATGAACGAAGCACGTGTTGATCAACGATGGGCTCTGCCCGTTTGGCGAGGTGCTTGCCGAATTGCTTGAACACCTAGCCTGGGCCATTGACCAACACTACTGGTGGCTTGTCGGTAGAACGTACTCCGTCGACGACATGCCCCACCTTCCGCAGGTCACCGTTTTTCCAGGCGAGAGCATACAGAAGTTTTTCCAAGGGGGGCTGAGATTACCGCTTAGACACAGGTCAAGCCGCCCGTCTTCGGTCAGGATTTTACTGGTCACGAGTTCGGCAATTTCATCGGGGCCAAGTATCGACTCGAGTTCGGGGCAGACGGATCGGTCCCTCCCCATGGCACTCAAGTGCTCGCAAGTGGCGACGATGTCTTTAAGGCAGTACGAGGGGGGAGTAGCGATTGTCACTGAGTTCGCACTCGGCCATTCAGGGCTGAACCATAGCAACGAAAGACCAAAGTTCTGTCGAGTGCCTGTAGGCCACACCGTAAGGAGTGTTTTGCGCTCCATGGGTAAACCCTCAGTCACAGCGTCGTCCACTTTGACTAAGTCCCCCATCGTGAATGACTGTGGTGCGGCGATGATCAGTACCGGTTGACCTGTTTTTTGGTGCGCCAGGCCCTGCACTAGTGACCGAGTAGCCACAATGGGGTCGGTGCCGTGGACCACCTTTCCCCGCCAAATACCGTACCCCGATGCCAACCGCACATACGCCTCCCAGCTGAGACTTAAGGCGCCGCGACTGCCGATTGCGGAATACAGAGAACCCCAGAAAGCACTGGCGTCGTCTTCCGCGCTCCAGAGGAAATTTCTAAAATGCGGATAGAACACTGGCCGTAAGGATTGCCGATGATGGAGATTGACGACGCATCTCGTCTGGTCGGAAAAAGACAGCCAGTGCTGGGTAGAGAGTTCGCTGCAATCAAGCACATGAATTTCATTAAGGTCTGAGGCTGTGATTGCTTCGTCTGCCGTAAGGCTATGAAAGTTGAGGTTGCCGGCATAGGTTTCGCCGCGGGGCATGTCGGGGTTACAGAAAGTCAGCATTCGACGAGTCCATTCGCTTGCAACATTCTCGTTATTGGCGACAACTGCGATGTTGAACGTCTCAAGCTTTTGGCAATGAAAGCCAGGGTTTTGATCTTCGACGGCCTGTCTCGCACACTCATGGTCTTCGCCACAGCAGTGAACATCGTGCAAAAAATCCTTGGGCGTCAATCCAAACGGGCGACGTAAGGTCGCATTGAAATATTTCATGCTTCAGCGCACCTGTATCGGACTGTTAGGACATTTATAGCCGGGGTATTGGGCTTCAGCCGTCACCTTGGCCATGGCCGAGGTGACGGCTTGCACAGTGATGGTGAAGTTGGCCGCTGGACCTGCGTTAGGCGTGACACGTTGCATGAATGCTTTGTAGGTTTTCATCGTCAAGACTCCTTGGATTTGGTAGGAGAAGAGTCTTTACGCAACGTGCGACACGCTATGTCGTATTCTAATTATTTCAAATAAAGCGCCGCCATTTTTTGTGCGGTGGCTGCCATTTTCTCGCGCAGGGTGAACGGTTCGACTACTTCAAGATTGTCACCTTGGCTGAGAAGCCAAAGCTCTAGGCCTTGGCTTAGGTGGGTGCTGCCCACCATCGTACGGCAGCCATTTTCATCGAGTAGTTGTTGATCTTCTGTGAGTGGGTTTTCCGCTAGTCGCTCGTACATCTCTTGGCTTAAAAGCAGACGTAGCGGTACCGGCGTATCTGACGCAAGGCTGATCAGGCTGCGCTGCGCGCTAACCGAGTTGATATCGTAATCTTCAGGGGGTGCTATTTTTTCTGGAATTGTTTTAACTGAAATGAACCGATGTAGTGGCAAGGCCACCGGCCGGGTGTCTGGTTGATTCGCAAATACGCAGGAGAGGTAAATGTTGGAATCTTGATAGGACAATCCAAGCGGTAGAAGACGATAGGACTTAGCTTCGCGTGCGCCGCGTTTGAGGTATTGAGCTTCGACAGCGTAGTCATCAAGTAGCGCCTTCTGAAGGGATTCGAGTACCTGAGGGTCTACCTTGCCCGGTTTTAAAGTGATGAAGCGGGTATTGCTGATGACTTTTTTAGACCAGTCCTCAGACGGCCGGGCCTCACGCATCAAAGACCGGGCATATTCATGCAGTGCCGAAAGATTGGTGACTTGGGCCGCCATACCAAACCGACTGGCGTGGTTCATGATCATCACTAGGCTCATCGCATCGGTCGGCAACAGGCTTAAGCGAGAAAGTGATCTGTCTGCCCACCAGATCCTGGCTTTGGCTGTAAGTGATTTAGGTTTACTTTTTACATGAGGGAAGCGTTTTTCCAACTCGCGTAGATGGCGTTGTAGGGTGCGTAGATCGACAAATATTCCTTGGTTTTCGAGGCGTTCATGGATGGTTTTTGTGTCAATGGCGCTTTCCATGCGGGGTAGCAAACCTAGCAGCACTTCCTGACGAAAGAGTTGTTCCACGGAGATATCCCTGCCTTTCAATTATCTGGGTTGCTATGCGACACAGGTTGTCGCCCATGTCTGGAGAATAGGCGGACCCGATAAGTTCGCCGATCAGGACATGAGCATGACTAAAGACGCCCAGGTGTTCAATCTATTGGAGGGCATATTGCCCATGGTCAATGGCATCCGGTTTTTCGAGCCGGACGACGTGCTGGCCCTTTATGCCGGCATCGGCATTCCTTCACTACGAATTTTGGAGATCGGCCAAACCAACGATTTTTGCCTGGCGACTTACTATCAAATCAAGGCCGCCAATCCGCTTCGCGGTATGGTCGAACCTGGCAGGTTACGAGTCCACTATGAATCTCTGCGTGATGATGCGATGGCTTCAGACCCTGATGCTCTTAATGACCTGGGCTGGCTATGGCTCAATGGCAGTCGAGTACTGTTCGAGCCTGCTCTGGCCCGACGGCTTTTCAAGTTAGCCTTCGTTCTTGGTTCCGCAGAGGCGGCTTTCAATCTCGGCGAGCAAGCCTTCTATGGCAAGGGTGTACCGGTTGATCGGGATCTGGCTATCAGCTACTACGAGCAGGCGTACGAGGGCGGTGTTCTTTGCGCCGCGCGCGTGCTGGGTAGTCTGTATTGCGAAAGTGCCGACGACTGGACGGCTGATCATCACAAAGCTGTGCAGTGGTACATGCGGGCAGCTGAAGACGATGATCTTGATGCCTGCTTCCTCTTGGGTTGCTTGGTGCTGGATAACCACTCACCCACTCATGAACGGGCACTCGGAATCTACTGGCTGCAATGGGCGGCAATGAAGGGACACATGATGGCGGCCGAGTATTTGGCCTATCTCTATAACTCGACCCTGCTGGCACCGCCAGACCCGGATGGACTCATGTATGACTTCTGGCGTGATCATGCTATTCGGCTTGGCAGCCAGTGGGTACTGGAAGTGGGCGTCGATGACCGTCGACCTCATTTTTTTGCTGTCTCGAAGACACTTTGAAGATAGATGAACATAAGGAGCAACGCATGAGCGCAAACCTTTTCCGGGCGATACCTGAAAGCAAATTGGCGGCATCAGCAGAGGGAATCAAACGCCAGATGTCAGCTAGGATTCCCAGTAATGTCCCGTATGTAGTCGATAACCTGTGGGAATGGTTACGGCCCGAACATTACCCATCCCGACGCCATTCAACATATGCCAGTCCCACACCGGAATTGGCTTTGCTGAATGCCAGCGCCGCCTTAGTAGGGGGTGATCGATACGTTGCGTGTCGGTTAATAGTGGCACCTTCAGCGATAAAGCTGGCACAGCTTGAAGTGGTCGATGCCAGGCACCACGCCGATATTCGTCTGATTACCCAGTGGCTCAGCCGTCACAGCAAGGAGTTAACCGAGATTTCCGTTAACCAAAAACGTGATATCGCCTTATTGTTCCTCCCGGGTCTGAAGCGCGATGAGTTGGAAAACCTACGTCTTGAGAGCGGTGTAGTACATGAACTCTGCGAGCTGGCGCGGACCCATGCAACGTTCTGGGCGGCAGCATCTTCTGTGCCCAGAAAAGGTGAGGGCGAGTTATTTTTTGAGTTAATCGACAAATCTGCTAGCTACCGCCTAGAGCCGATATAGTGAATATTGCTGCTCACCAAGACCAATCATTGAACGATTTGGAGGGTCGCTTAACATGCTGACAGTCAGCCTAACTACTAATCAGCAAGATTTTGCCGACTATCTGGAAGACCTCTGGTCACCTCGAGAATTCCCTCTTTCTCAATCATCCGGGGAGGCCGGGTCGCCCTTCGCGTTATTGGGCATTTCGGGCATTTCGGGCATTTTTCATTGTTATGAGATTACGAACCACAGAGCTTGGGCGAAATGGAGAGCCAAACTCGGCCATCCTACGAGCCAGTGGTGGTGCTCTACGCTGAAGGAGGCTTATCTAAATTATTCGTGGCCTGAGAAATCATTACCCAATTCTTTCCAGTGCATCGTTCAGCGATTGCAGTCAGGGTTGATTTGCAGCGATAACAAGAACGTCAGGGATGCCTGTTTAGATATTTTTGAATGGGGGGGAGTGGCGAGAAAACCAAACGATAGCTCGCGTTTGTGGGTGAATAGCCAGGCCGATATGGGGCGCTTATGCGATTCAATCAGAATGGCGGTCGAGTTTCTTCAGCCAGGATGCGCAAGCTCCCTGGCCATATTTGATGGACAAGAATTGTTAATGAACTCGGCTATGACCAAGGTCTATGCCGCTGCTGATCCGTTAAATATCATCATGTACGACGGGCGAGTAGGAGCAGCATTGGGTTTGCTGACTCGGTACTGGCTACAAAATCTTGGTTCCCTGAGTGTTCCGGCCGATCTGTCGTTTCGCTGGGGGCCGAAACGAGGGGAACAGCCTGATGCACGTGATCCTTCGCTGGGGGTGTACAAATTCAAATCGCTGTATCAGCCAGCCCAACAAATGGCTCAGCAAAATCAGTCGTGGGCCGAACTGGTGCGCAGTAGTGGCGGCATACTAGGAAATATGGCTTCTTCGTTGAACAATCGAGGCGTCAGCGTGACAGTTGACGACATCCAGAGGGCGTTATTCATGATCGGCTACAACGTCAAATACTCAGGTGTCTGGACCGGTATTTCTGTTCCACCCCCTAACGCCCCAACTGACGCCGCATATGCAGTTATCTGATCAACAACTGAAGACGCTTCGTTCTGCGTCTTACATCGTAATTTTCAGCGGTGCGGGAGTATCTGCGGAAAGTGGTATTGCCACCTTTCGCGATTCTCTCAGTGGTCTTTGGGAGCGTTTTGATCCCGCAGACCTTGCCACTCCCGAAGCTTTTCTGCGTGATCCAGAACTTGTCTGGGGTTGGTACGAATGGCGTCGCGGGCAAGGGCTTGAGGCGCAGCCTAATAGCGCGCATAAGGCTATCGCTGCGTTAGCTGCTCGGGTGGCAAAGCTCACGGTCATTACCCAAAATGTCGATGACTTGCATGAGCGAGCTGGAAGCTCCGGCGTAGTGCACTTGCATGGGAGCCTAAACGAGCCTCGCTGTTTTGCTTGCAATAAACCCTACCGCGAAACCGTAATACTGCCCGCTTTGCTCACGAGTGGCGAAAGGATCGAGCCTCCTCGCTGTTTACAGTGCAACGGAAAGGTTCGACCTGGGGTTGTCTGGTTCGGCGAATCTCTGCCGGACGTTGCATTGTTGGCCGCCTACGATGCAGCCCGTCATTGCGACTTACTGCTTTCCATCGGAACCTCCGGGTTGGTTCAGCCTGCGGCGCGGATTCCCCAGGTAGCGCTCGACAATGGAGCGACGGTCGTACACATCAATACTCAGCCCGTAACCAAGCTGCATGATCGGGAGTTTAGCTTGGTCGGCCTGGCTGGCGAGGTCTTGCCAGAATTGCTTGAACAGGCATTCAAAACTTGAGCTAAGTGCATTGTTCTTAAAAATCAGCCCGGATGATCATCGGCCTTACGCCCACCCAGTAGCGTTTTAATCACCGCCACCAGAATCAGCGATAAAGCCACCATGCTGATGACGTACCAAACTCCGCTAATGAAAGAGTCCCAGTAGCTAGGGTGCCTGTCACCAGACTCGATGGGACCAATCAGTTGCCCACCTAATTCCCAATAGCTCAGAGCCGGTTTCCATGATTTTTCCGAAAGGCTCCGGTTCTGCCAAGCGGCATCACTGTTGCAAGCCAGTCGATTTATGATGATGGCGTACTCCTTCGCGCCGGGCGTTTCGGTGACCTTACAGACCTGTCCAGTAAAGCTGTCCAGAATGACACAGTTGAGTTTGTCGCTCGACAGCAAGACGCAATCCATGCAGAACGTCTTAAGATAGTCTCGTACTACTCTATCGGTGGCAGGCTCCTCATCGTCGAAGTAATGATCGTAGAAAATTTGCCCGTAGACGACTTGTCGTGTGTCGGTATCTTTTACCAATAAAATCTTCTGAATCTCTTCGGGTTTATTCATCTTAACCACCTACCGCCAGATATACGGTATTGAAAACGCCAGAGAGAATATGGCGCCAATTACAAACAGCGGCCAGATCTCTGTGCCATTCACCGCAAAATGTAAGCAACTGAATATCAGCCCCCAGAGCGCTGCACTCACCAGTACACCGACAAGTCGCCCGTGCCAGCGGGCTCCTTCGTGATCGATTTCAGGTACCGGCAAAGACATGGGGCGCGGTGGGGCTGGAGGGGGAAAGATATGATTAGTCATGATGTTGTATTTGCTAGGTCTAGAATTCACCGAAGCTTAGATGACCTGAGCGACACGCTGTGTCGTATAGATGCTTAACCCGGCGCTGCCGGAATGTGCCAGTTCCTCGCAAGATGAGGGTCAGTTGGAGTAAGTGTATTTACGCAGAGGTTATCGGGATCGGGGTAGTCGCGATTAATCGCAGTTGCTGGAATGAGGCCAAGGGATGGCTCTGGCTGATTCCGGCCATTTACGACCAGCAGCAATCGACCTAGGCTGTGTGAAAACCCCTGCGAAGGTCGACTCACTCAAAAATCGACCTCCTGTAATCGGGCATACGCGATGATCGACTAGTTGGAAGGGGGGGCCTAAAACAACCAAACTTTGAGTTTTCCACGCAGCCTGGACCCAACGGACGGTCAAAAAGCGAGGCCGATCTCCCTTTAGACTGTCGACTCAGATGTCCGCTCGACTATCACCGAGAAGATGTTCGTTTGGCTCATGGACTAATATCAGCTAATGGTATCTTCATCCATCGTACGCAGAATGACGGGCGCGATGTCGGGCTGCCCGTCGACGTTCGTAGCTAACAGGTCAGCGTTCAGCGCCCATAGTTTGGTGCTGTGATTTACAGTGAACACCCCAAGATCTTCGAGAATCGCCGCCAGCTTGCTGGTGTCGGGGATGTTGCCACGTCCATTTGTAGCGTGGTGGTATGCAGTTCCGATCCCTTCGGCGCTATCCCCGTTGCGTACGTCATCGGCCTTGTTGGCTAACGGGAAAGGCTGGATGCCGAACGTTCTCTGGAGGTTGCCCAAGGTTTTGTTTACGACCCCGACAGGGAAGTATGGACCTCCTTCAACGCTGAAACCTTCATCGGTGAGCTTGTAACGGAAGGGCTTGCGGCGAGTGGGTGTGCAGCAATCGATCCATGAGAGATCCGGCTCGAACTGTTGAGTTGATCCTTGGCCCTCCTCTGGGTGATTCCAAAGATCATACCCGATCATAAATAAAGCGGCCTCCAGGCGGCGGAGTGGATCAACGTTGGTTCCGTCGTTGGCTAGGAATGCGCTCGCAGCAGCGTTTGGATGGGCAACTACACTGCTGAGAATCCAGCTTGCTTTCATGTTCCATTCCGCATGGTGGGAACCAGCTTTCAGGCGGGGGAAACGAAGCTTTCCTTCGGATGGGTTTCGGGACTTCACGAAATGCTTACCGGTTTCCTTCGCTGGTGCCCATGGGAAAGCCAAGGTCTCCGGCACAGTCTTCAGTTGTCGAACTTTGCAGTACATCACTACGCCCCAGCCAAGCGCTGCTGCGACACGGCTGTCATAAATGACAAAGTCCTTGCAGACCAGCGAGTAGACCTTGGTCATGCCTGCGTTGAATCGGAGGTCTTTGGCCTGAAGGATGGGGACGTCGGTTACGCCAGCGTCGATGGCGTCACGGGTGGCTGATAGGGTAGCTGCCAGGCCGCGCAAGTTCATATTGAGCCAGGCAACGTTATTGCTCTGTACACCGCCCCATATCATCACGTCGATAGCAGCTTGGCAGCACGCTCCATCGTTGACCGCTGGGGCGAGTGCCAACGCCTTCTGTAGGTCGGCCTTTAGGGCGCTGAGAGCTACATCGTTGCTCACTGCGGTTTTACCTGCCGGAACCTGCAGGCGCTCGATTGCAGGATGTTGCCATTGGTATACCGAGTAAGCGTCGGCAAGGCTGTCGCAATACCACAAGGTTTTACTCTGTCGATTCAGGTACTGATGACGAATCGTGGTGTTGTCCAGGTTACCGCTGAGCCACTCGATGAAATCTTTTACGGTCGGATTAGTAAGGTAGTCATTGCGCGTCATGAGAGGCCCCTGTGATCGGTTTTTTGCGGTGAGGTTCCATTATCGCTAAGCTTGCGACAATTCCTGTCGTGACATTTTTCCTATGAGTGAAAAGGCGCTGACCTTGCGATTGCTCCGGTTATTCGCTTCGGTGTCGATCCCAGTTACGCGCCGTTCGAGTCGAAGGCTCCCGACGGTAATCTAGTGGGGCTCGACATCGATATCGGCAGCGCCATCTGTGCCCAGCTCAAGGTCAAATGCGTATGGATGGAAAGTCCCAGGGGCAGCGTCATCCCGGGGCTGAAAGCGAGGAAGTTCGACGGCATTCTTTCGTAGATGAGTGTGACGGAAAGGCTTGGTGTGATTCCCGAGCGTGGACCGGCTGCGACATCCGGAACCTAAAGCGAGTTCAAGCAAGCATCCTCATTCATCCAATGCAGCAAACTCAAGAAGCATGACTTCGTGTCGATACGTCTCTCATCGGTAACGCCGTTGGCGCAACTGGCGCTGCCCTCTGTTGACCCTTAAAGGAACAACCTATGCCGTTAAATCGGACCCAGATAGAGGCCCTGCAGCACTCCATCCATACCTATAGCTTCCCTTTGGACTACTACGATCACGCATTGCCGAAACAGCAGAACCCTCAGGTAGCGAGCAGTATTCAGCAACTGGAGTCGATCATTCAGACCCAACTGCGGTCGACGGTGCCTACCGATATCGAGCAAGGCCTGGGCAACATCATTTATTGGGGAAACGCGACGGCCGGCTACAGAGATAGCCGATTCGAAAAATTTAACTCACTGATTGGCTCGTTTGCTCCTTACGCCTCGTTCAGTGGCCTGGTTAGCACAGGTCACCCCTCGTTGGCTGCGCTCAAGCGACTCGGGTTTCCCAGCTACTCAAATATCTCTTTCGTGTCCAAGATTCTGATGTTCCTGAACCCCCAGGAGTATTGCGTGCTGGATTTGCAGATCTGTAAGTTGAAGAAACAAGCCCGGCCAATCAGCAGGGCTTTAGATCGACTGACCCTATATCCGACAAGCATTCCAATTACCCAAGCCAACGAGCAGGTGTACGATCTTTGGCGCTCTGAGTGTCGTTGCATCAGTTCGACTTACTACGGTGGGAGATACCGGGTGGCGGATGTGGAGCGTGGGTTTTTCCAGCTAATCAAGAACGACCTCGCCCAGGCCCACTCGATTTACGACGACTTCTGACGCGCTCGGCCCCTGAGTATTACGCTGCAATGCGTAAGTTCAGGGAACGCGCTGCCTGGAATGAAGATGTGTGCCTGACTCCCTCAGTCATACAACCAGTGTTTCAACTCCTTCAGGTTCCCCGCCACTATCTGTTGTGCCTCCGGCTTTGGGTCTAGATTCTTGGGATCGATCTGATACCGCTGCAACACATACTTGACTAACGCTTGGCGACTGGGAATCTCTAGCTGCCCATCCACCATACCGAAATCAGTCTGGATGATCGCCTTCTGCGCCAGCGTCAGGCGCTCGTCGGGCTTTATGATCACCGCCACCTCGGTGTTCCAGACATCATCTCCATCGATGCCATTTTCGGTTTCATCATCCCGCACGTCGGGCACACCGCGTAGTCGACTCAGAACAAAATCGCGGTATTCACGGTTTTTCTCACAGTAGGCGCGAACGTGCCAGCGCATGCCGGTGTACACCAGGGTGTGTGGCGCGATCGTGCGGCCCTCGGGGTCTGGGCTATTCAGCGAAACGTAGTCAATGTCCAGGCGCAGGTGGTCGCGGCAAGCCTTGAGCAACGGCCGAAGGATTTCTGCCTTGATCGAGCGATCCGGCACTTCCAGCACCTTGGTGTGGGCATAAGCGAGGGCCAGGCCCTCAATGTGCGGCGCGCGCGCATTGTTTTGATACAGCAGGTGCAAATAGGCGCTGGCACTGTCGTCAATGAACAGCGGCTTGAACGCCGTGCTGGGCACATAGCCCTTTATTTTTTTGTCATATGTAAGGTTTTTAGACGCATGCTCGTTGATGTAGGTGTTGATGTCTTTGGATGCCTGCTGTCGGCTGATGCCGAAGCTCTGCATCAAGTGCCCCGTGGTCAACCGGCCCTCCCACCAGGCAACGGTCTCAATCAAACGATAGCGAAGTGCCAAATCCCAGCGGACTTGTTCGATGGACTGCTTGCGTTTCATAACCTCTCCATGTGCGCGAATACTTTACCTGTATAAGTCTACATTCTAGACCTGTCACTAATCACTACATATCGTGTGTTTGTCTTCGAGATGAATCGAACTCACGGAAGGAAGTGGTCATGAGTATGTCGGAAGCAGTTTCGACGGGTGCATTGGTGATGATGGGGGCAATCCTGCTGGTGCTTCTGCTGCAGTGCCTGAGGTTGCGTGAACTCTGGCAAATGGCTCTTGGCTTCCAAAAGGACGTGCGCTGGGCGCGGATTTGGGAAATGGAAAATCGGGAACTGCGTTCGGCGCTGCGAGCTGAGAAAGAGCACATAGAGCAGTTGCAAAGAAAGCTGGTGATTTTGCAGGAATTGATCCCGGCAGAGGGATAAGGGAAAGGACATGAACAGACTTGAACGGATCAAAGGCTGTCTGTTGGGCGGTGCCGTCGGCGATGCGTTGGGCGCCCCGGTGGAGTTCCTCGAATGGCCTGCAATCGAAGCTAAATTCGGTCCACAAGGTATCGTTGATTTTGCCCCTGCTTTCGGTATCACCGGCGCCATCACCGACGACACGCAGATGATGCTTTTCACCGCAGAAGGCTTGCTGCGGGCTTATGTTCGCGGCAGTTCGCGGGGGATTTGCCACGTTCCGAGCATTATCCATCATGCGTTGCTGCGCTGGCTGATGACCCAGGATTACCCTACGGCGATGCCTATCAGCCGGGATGGGTGGTTGGTCGAGCAACTGGCGCTCTGGTCTCGTCGCGCTCCTGGCACTACCTGCATCAGTGCACTCAAGGCCAGTCTACGGCTAGGTGCTGTTGCCGAGAACAACAGTAAAGACTGTGGCGCCGTGATGCGTGTCGCGCCCTGTGCGTTCTTTGCCAACGCCTTTGACTACGCTGCTCAGTCAGGACGCCTGACCCACGGGCACCCCACGGGCTACCTGGCGGCCGGACTGTTCGCCGATATTCTCCAGCGCATTGTCGATCGGCAAGACAGTCTGGAGCACGCAGTTACTCAAAGCTTGGCCAATTACGGACAAATGCCCGGTATGGAAGAAACACGTAGTCTAATCGAGCGCGTGCTGTTCTTCTTTTACGAGGGCTACCAACCCACCCCGCAACGCATAGGCGAATTCGGCGGCGGTTGGGTCGCCGAAGAGGCGTTGGCTATTGGGTTGTGGTGCGCCCTGGCCGCGCGCTCGTTCGAGGAGGGCGTGATCACTGCGGTGAATCACGGTGGCGACAGTGACAGCACCGGGTTGATCGCCGGGCACCTGTTGGGAGTTCAGTATGGTGCTGCGGCGATTCCTGCTCGATGGTACGGGCAATTGGAGCTGCGCGAAGTGATCGAGCAGATTGCCGAGGATATTGAACGTGTACCTAGTGATTATTGTGGACATGGCGGGGAGCTCGATGAACAGATCGAGCGGGCCTATCCCGGGGACTGAGTGAGTTAAGTCATTGAGTGCGTATCAGCATTTGGAGAACTACCATGCCCATGAGGCCTAGACTTCTTACCTATGTCTGCATTAATTGCGGGTGGAGGAAAACAGTGGCACCGCAAAGTGACGTGCTGCGGCCAGGATATCGGTTTGATCGATGTCCCCAGTGCCAGAGCACCTCGCTGACTACCCGACCTCCAGGGTTGTTGGAGAGAACACTGGTCGAATTTTTGTCGAGCCGGTAAAGGCATTACAAGCGCTGGGCATGTAGACATCATGTCTACATGCCATTGGGCTGGGCTGTTTATTGCCCAGACTTGTCTGTCGCTGGACGCGTCTGTCGCCTTCTGCCGGGAACGGGTAAATGTAACGAGCTTTGGGAGGGGCCATTGTTCAAGTTGGCGTAGGGTTCTTGGAAGCTGTGTGCGTTGATATTGGTGGCATACGCGGATATAGAGACGGTCCGTATGTAATTGAAGATATCGGCGTTCTATTCCGGATCCCGGATGAAGGTGAAACAATTACGGTTTTTCTGGATGTTGATTGCCCGGCGGTTGCAGGAGCTGAGTGCAGTAGCGACTGCACTCAGTTAGTTCTTCAAACGAAGCTGACAGCCTCCGCGGTAGGTTTTTCCTGTTCGCCTAGGTAGTGCGGTCTTGAGTATCACTTGAACACCAATACCGCACACGTTGCTATTCAGCAAAGATATGACTGATCAAAAATTGATCAAGGTCAACGTCCAATACCCGGATCACACCGCCATTGGGAGTAGACCATAGCAGAACCTTTTGGGCCTTGTTGTCGTATAGATAGTACTGGCCGTCCCCGATTTCGATCAGCGGTACAGCATTTTTCGGGTAGCTTGGATCGCGCGAAAGATCTGTAAAACTGTTCAGGACATGCAGGTAATAGTCATTCGGAACACCAAGACCATAGGTTTCATAGGCCTCAAAGACAATCACCCCGAATGTTGACAGGAACGACGTGTACTCGGCAGAAAGAGCAAAACCAAGCTGTTCCTGGAGCGCAGTGATGCTGGCCGAGTCCGCAGGGCGGGTATTAGCCTGATAACGGTCAACCAAATCTTTTAGTTTTTTCATAAGAGGGGCTCGTACTCACTGCTGGTTTTCGATCTGTTCAGCTCGCGCCTTCCAGTAGTCTTTTCGTTCTTTGTCGAAATCTTCTCGATTGATTTCCGACTCTTTCTGCTTGTTGTGCAGCACATTGTCATTGCCATTGCCACGATGTTCGCTGCTGGTCAGTTCGGCGAGCGGAGAATCCTGCTTCTGACCAATATGGTGGAGTTCGATCGGTTTGCCGTTCGCATCCAGCGGCGCCTTGCCCATCTGCATCCGTTCCAGGTTGGTGTTGCCGAACAGGTCTTTCTGGTCGTAATCGATATCCGTGCGAATCAGCGCATCCTTGCCATTGACCTGCGCCGGTTCCAGGTTGGCATCCTCGTAGATACGAGCTTCGGCCTCACTGCCGATTACATCGAGCACCTCTTCTGGAAAACCCAGGTGCTCTAGGCGTTCGCGTGTTTCGGGAGAGACCTCGGGCAACTCCAGGCGATTTTCCTGGGTGAGCGCCATTGGCTTGTCGAGTTCAGCGACGTTCAGACATTTGTCGGGCATTTCCCGGGCAATCAACGCCAGCTTCGATGGAACCTCGATTTTTTCGGCGGAGAAGTTTTCAAATTTCACAGGACACTCTCTGTTTTACGGCGGGTGCGCCACATGGAATAGATCTCGAGGTGGCTGTCATGCTGCAAACTGAAGTCTTTCATCAGGCATTGTTGGGCGGCTAGGGCCAATTCCTGACCAAGGCCGGCAACACAACCCTTCAGCAATTGGTCAAGCAGATCACTCAGGTGGCCATAATCGGTCGCCGACTGAATCGCCTGCTGCACCAGCTTGCGGCAGCCGAGAAAGTCGACCACCAATTGCGAGGTGTAAGCGAAGGCTTCCGGTTTCCACAGTGTCAGCTGTTGATCTTCCTTGTACTCGTCGAGCGCTTGGAGCAAGGCAATTTTGCACCGGGCAAGCAACGGCAGGTTGCACAAGCCGTTTTCCAGCAGTGCCACCTCTACTTCAACCGGCGTGTTAATACGCTGTGCCAGCAGTAAGCTGAGCAACTGTTGATTGAAGTGGCTACTGTTGATATTGGCATTTGCTGCGGGGCGGTAGATGTAGGTTGTTTCTCGACCGGCGAACTTCCTGACCTGGCACAGCACCGGCTCCAGCCAGTCGTTCTGGTAGACGATGGCAACGCCCTTGGGCAGCTTCGCGATCTCTTCGAGCTGATCATCACGCAGGGCCACGGATTTGCCGATCAGGCGTCGGTCCATCTCATCGGGCAGGCGCATGATGATTTTGGTGTTGGTATTGCGGATCGCTGCGATATCGACCGCATGCGGCGACTGGTCAGCGATGATGAAACCTTCACCATAGGTGCGCATTTCGGCAATCGCATTGGTCAGCATTTCAACCGACTTGCCGACCATGCTCGAGCCTTCGCCCCCCCCTTCGGAAGGGCTGCGTTTGAGAATGTTGTGTGCTTCTTCAAGTACGGTGACGTGACGCAGCGGTTGATTCATTCCGCCAAACGCCATGCGGTGTTCACTCAGGCGCATGATCAGGATGCCCATGATCAGGGCTTTGGTTTCGGACGAGCCTATGCGGCTAAGATCGATGATCACATTGCTGTCGAACAGAACGCTGCTGTCGATTTCATTCGCAGCGAAGATCTGGCCATTCAAGCCGTTGGTGAGGGATTTGATCCGCGTAGACAGCGAACCTATGTAGTTGCCCTTGAGTTCCTGGGAGTAGGCCGATGCTTCGATGACTGTTTCCAGTGTGCTGAGCAGATCGGTGAAGGTCGGGAACAAGCTATCGCTGTAGCGGTTGCTGGACAGCTCCAGGTCCCAGCCACAGGCTTGGTACGCCTGCAGGATCGCTTCTTTGAGCACCGCAGGCATGGCCGCATACATCGGCCAGCACACGTTGAATATCTCCACCAGCCGATCCACATGCTCCAGCACATGGATTGCACTCGGGAAGCGGAAGGGGTTGATCCTGAGCAGGTCGCTGTGGGCCGGGTGGGTGCCGAACACACTGACATCCGAGCGCTGTCCGAAGACGTGCTTGTACTCGCCCTTGGCCGGTTCGATGACCAGGAACGGTACGCCCGCGGCACTGACCTGGTTGAGCATTTCGTATAGCGTGTTGCTTTTGCCGGCACCGGTCGAACCGCTGACGAAGACGTGGCTGGACAGCTGATCCAGGCTCAGTTCAATCGTCTGTGGCAGGTTTTCCCAGAGGTGACGGATGTTGCCCAGGGTCAGCGTCCTGTCCTTGCAAGACAGTGTGGCGTTGCCATCCAGGCGCTGCACCTTGCGCCCGAAAGCCTGGGTCTCGACCACTGACACCGTCGAGGTTGAGCGCCGTGGCAGGCTCATTTGAATGGCCATTTCTTTGCTGGAGATCAGCGTGGCAGGGGTAACATAGCTGATCGGCACCCGCGTCGAGAAGCCAGGCTTGAGCTGCGGATGGCTGAAGGTTGAGAGCCAGCTCAGCACCGCTGACTTGTGGTTTGAGGTCCAGGTGGTCAGGGCGAAGTCTTCGTGGCTGGACTTGCTGCCGCGAACGAGGCCGAGAAAGATGCTTGCCAGTGACTCGGACGATGCCTTGCTGTCGCCGATGAAGTAAGCGGCCGAGTTCCAGCCGCCGTAGGTCTTGGCTTCGTCGATGCGTAGCAGGTGGTGATCGATTTTGCTCAACAGTTGCTCGATGGTCTTGTCGGTCATCTCGATCGAGATCTGGCGGTTGGCGCCGGTGGTCTTGTTGAGCGAGCGGCTGTCGGTTGTGCTGTTGGTCTGGGTTGTCGAGGTGGTCCTGGATGCAGACTCGCTCCAGGACGTGCCGTGGGTTTCGCTGCGGCCTTGGGCGGTGGATTGTGTGGTGCCTGTGGTCCGTTGCTCATTGAACAATGAACCGACCATCTTGCCGCCAAAGGATGCCAATTTGCCGAGCGTGGTCTGCGCACTGAACGACTCGCTGGTTCCAGTCGTTTCAGTGGTCGAGGTACCAATAGTTTCCGACGTACCCCTGGTTTCCGTCAGGCCTAGGCTGTGCCCCAGTGAATCGCTCAGGCCTTGGCTGATGCTGAGCCCGACACTGTCACTTTCCTGCTCACCGAACGACAGTTGCTGCTTGAGCAGTGGCGAGAGCTGAGTTGCGACCTGCTCGTAACCGGCACGGATCAGGTCTAGGTTCTGCGAAGACACCGGCTCGGCCAGAATCACCGCTTGATAGACGCGCTGCTCAGCCGCATCGATAAAGCGCTCAAGCCCCTGCATGAAATGCTCGCGGTTTTCGGTGGACAGCGCCGGCACGCCCGTCACTGCGGTGATACTGGCAGCGGGGTTGTCCTTTTCCGCCTGCAGTGTATCAAGTAGCGAATTGGCGTCCTGGACATTTAGGGCGTGCAAGGCACTGCCCGAGAAGTGCCCCTTGAAGGTCTCGCGTAGCAGTTCGCCGGAGTTTTGCCCGAGCATTTTTCCAGATTCGCCACGGGTACCGATATACAGGTCCGTTTCGCGGCCATCGGAGCGCAGGAAGAGGAATACCGAATACCCGGCGGCCCCCAGTGCGGTGTAGGCCGCGGTCGTGCTTTCGAGCACCGACTGCTTGTTGTCCTGGACGATACGTTCGACACGGAAGATCCGCATGTCGCTCGCCCGGTTGAATAGTACGCCCGCCTCGGTGGAGGAGTGAACCGGGTATCGATCCAGTTCCGACAGGTAGCTGCGATTGATCAGTGCCCGTCCGGCCTCCAGTGTCAAGGCAGCGCTTTGCTGGATTTCTCGGATGGCCAGTGGACTGAGGGTAGTCGTATTCATGGGGTCACTTCACCAGCGCAATCAGAAAGACCACCAGTGCGGCGATGGTGCCACCGATCATCAACGCTGTTTTGAACACAGGGTTGAGCTCCGAGCTGGAAGAGGAGAGGGGGGAGCGTTGCGACTGCGAGGAATGATGCTGTTGTTGTAATGTTGCTGGCGAGGCTTGGCTTGAGGCGGTCTTCGGTTTTGGCGCAATCGCAACGAAGCCTTCTACGCCCCGTTCACGCAGTAACGAGCGTACGTCGATCTGATGCAAGTAGCGTTCTTCGGCGAAGTTGGCCTTCAGGTAGACAACCTGACCGTCGTAGTACTCCGAAGTCCAATGGTTGCGATCCGGGTCCATTGCACGGGCGAAGGCTTTCTCAGAGTAGCTTTCGCAAAGGCCGGGTACTTTGGTTTTGACCCATGACAGCGCTGCACGGAGCTCTTCGCTTGAAAGACGATTGTCGTTCAACTCCATCCGCAGTGCGGTGCGGATCGTTAGCAAGTCACCTTCGTCGACGAACTTCTTGAGGTTTGCAGAGGGTGTGTAATGCATCGACGCAGTCCGGGAATTTTCAACTGTGGCACTCGTCCGCTCGGAAGACGGAACGAAGCCTTTGATGCTCTGTTTGCGGAAGTGATCGCGAACACGGATCAAGTGTTCCAGGCGCTCGCGGGAAAAGTTGTGCTCAGCAAGAATTTTGTGACGGCTGTAGTAAGAGCTGGTCCAACTGACTGGATCGTTGTCTATGGGGCTCTTTGCTTCACCTGCCTCGTAGCTGACAACCAGTTCAGGGGTCTGAGCTTGTGCCTGTGTAAGCACATCCAGCAAAAGTTCAGTGCTGAGTTGGGTGTCATCGAGTGACGCTAGAAAGCCTTTTCGGGCTTTGGAGAGCGTTGCGGTTGAGGTTGTCATATGAGCTCCAGGTTAAACGGCCAAAGTATTGTCGAGTTTGGACTTGAAGGCTTCGATCCAGCTATGCAGTTCCTTTGCCTCTGCAATTGCCCGTTCACGGGCGTTGCGGTCGCTCGTCTTTTCACTCAGTGAAATCAACAGCTCACTGAATTTTGTATCGAACTCCCTGTTCATGAATGCCAGGAATTGGTCGATCAGGCGATTTTTACCGACCTCAATTTCATTTCGGGCGCTGTCCACTAAGCGTTCAAACTCTGCTTCAACGCGGGTGACTCGCTCTTTCCACAAGGCCTCGAGATCTACGAAGGTTTCAGTCCCATACTCATGGACGGTCTTGGTCGAGCCCCAGGAGAAGGGTTTGTACCACTTGCTGGCACTGACCTCGCGGGAGCTGATGACGATCTCTCGCTCCTGGATTTCGTTGTTTTTCACGTTGAGGTTGAACGAAATATCCCCGACCGTTTTTTTGATGCCTTCCAGGATAGGCAACTGCAGGTGTTGGGTATCATTAAACAGGTCGGCGATGTAGCGCTGGTACTCCTGGTGCAGGTCCTGGCGAATGATTTCCTGGCTGGAGCTGAAAACATCCTCATAAGCGTTGATCAGTTTCCTGTGTTGGAACTGAAGCTGCTCTTCGGCCTCTTGGATGCGTGTTTCGGCAATACTTACCGTCACGCTACTGCTAGTGAAGCGCTCCGCTAGCTTTCTCAAAACGGGTTGGATCACGCCTTCGAGTTCAGACAGCTCACGCTCAGTGGCCGCGGGCAGATCTTTACCTTCCCGCGCGATTTTATCCTTGTAAGCTGCCGTGTCGAAACCTTGCTCCTGCCGTTGCTGAAGTGCCTGAATCTCTTCATTGATATGACGGAGAAAGCGCTCATCCTGATCCAACTGCTCGATCAACTCGGCCTCGTTGAGCCCCACCTCGATTGCCTTGGTCATGGCGTCATAAGCGCGCTTCAAACGATGCGGGAAGTTGTACTTGTCGATGTACTCATCGATCATCGCCTCAACTGCCGGGAGGCCGCTACTCAGCAGCAACTCTGAGTGTTTTCTCTCTCGAAGGTTACGTTTGACCCTCGAGCTAATCGGCATGTACTGGAGCAGGTTCATGCTCGGCTCTTCGCTGAACATGTCGGCCATCGCTTTGTATTCACCACGCTCCTTGCGGGTGTGCTCGTCGCTTGGTTTGCGAATCAAGCGCGTGAGGTTAGCGGATACCGGATAGATCTGTGGGTTATGGATATCATTGCTGGTGAGGTACTGGTTGACGCGGGCCAAAACCGAGGGCAGGTCTTCGCCGTTCTCAGGATCGAACACATCCATCTTGTTGATCACGAAGATGAAGCGGTCCTTGCTCTGTTTGCCCCCCTTGCGCATGGTATCGGCGACCAGGCTCAAAAGGTTACGGTCGTCATTTGTGCCTAGTTGGCTGGCGTTGAGCACATAGAGGATCAGCGGGTTGCGCTTGGAGTCCGAGATGAAGCCCATGGTGGTACGCTGGTGTTCTTCATCCTGGCTGTTGTTGGGGCCGGGGGTATCGGTCAATACCAGGCGCACGCTTTCACGTTCCTGAATCGCTTCAATATTGCCTTCGATATCAATTACCTGAGTATCAGTCAGTAGGTTCCATTCCTTGAGCGTTTCCAGGGTGACATTATCATCCTGGCCTACCTTGTCACCGCTACGGTTGAATCGCTTAGCTGTAAAACGCCCCGTCATCGAATCGTTGTCAGTAATCCGGGCAATGGTCGCCGTCGTGGCCTCGTTCGCCGCTGGCAAGAGGTCGCGGCCGAGCATGGCGTTGATCAGCGTCGATTTTCCTGAAGACATCGTGGCCACGACATAGACGTCAAAATCGCGGTTGAACGCTTCGTTGAAGGACTTGCGCACCTCTTCGTTTTCGTTAATGAAGTGCTCAAATTTCGGATGTTCCTGAGCCTCTTGCATCAGCTCGCGAATCTGTTTCAGGCGAGTTTCAGTAGGTACCGTTTCAATCCAGGTCAGCTCGACCTGCATGCCTTTAGCGATGGCCACCTCCGCAGCCTCGACGATATCCAGATAGTCCGACTCTACGCCCTTGAAGGTGATGTGGTAGTTGTTGTCACCATTGAACAGGTTGTTCAACTCGTCGAACAGCTTCTCGACCCAGACCTGCAGTCGCGATTCCTTGTAGCTCGAAAGCTTGCAACCATCTGCGGGGGCTTGCCCGTTGATCAGAAAAGCAGTGTCGACGGTGAATGGGTTGTGCTTGATTTCGATAGCGTTCATGGGTTTTCAACCGATTGCCGTTGATGTTTTATAAGGATTTCAACTGTTTTAAGGCCGCTGATGGCAACCAGTTGTTGTAATTCATTTTTCTCGCAGGCCTGCTCGTCAGATGGCTTGGCCTGATGCTGCCGTTCGAGGCTGGCCAGCGTTTTGAAGACCCGCTTCTTGATAAAGTCGGGTACTACAGTGGCGTGAAGCAGGGCGCGTTTGTTATCGCCGAGATCATCTAGGGCTTGCCGAAGTTTCGAGCGCTGCGTGCGGGTCAATGTCTCTGCCTTCAATGCCTTGCGGGCATAGAGGGCGGTACTGGCCATGGTCGGTATGATCATCGGATGCTCGAAACCTATGGCCGTCAGATAGCTGTACACGCTGCTGACATAGGTGGTGATGTCTTCGCCCCTTTCTGGGTCGAGCAAATCGACTTTATTGAGAATGAAGTAAATCGGGTGGCCAGGCTTGCTGGCTAGTTCATCGCGAAGTTGCTCCAGGAAGGCCCTGTCATCCTGCGTTCCCAGCTGGCTGGCATTGAGCACATAGCACAATGCTTTGAAGGAGACCGTACGTACCGCCTCAAGCATCAATTGAGCATGCCCGTCGTCCTGACTGTTATTCGGTCCGGGCGTGTCATGCAGCACCAGCCCAGGTGCCGGACGTGGCACGATTTTAAAGCTGCCAGCCAGCGTGATGCGCTTAACCTCGGCATTGGCATTCCAGTTACGAACAAGCTCCGCCGAAGTTTTTGGCTGACGTGCTAACTCAATATCGGAGTACGAATAACATGCGCCGCTAAAATACTTCGTACCCTGACGATGTTCGACGCTGGTCATGCAGGCAGTGGTGGCTTCATTGGCCGTGTGTAGAAGCTCTTGCCCGATCAAGGCGTTGATGAAGGACGTTTTGCCGGCGCTCATAGTCGCCAGCACCAATACGTCGAAGGTGTCCGTGGTCAAAGGCCTTCGTGGCCTAGCTGTGGTTGCCTGCGCTTTTTTGGGCGCTGTTTGCTTCATAAACTTATTATCCCTATCGCCCGTCGCGTCGGAACGCGTCTGGCTAGTCGTAATCCATGAGTGCTATAGGGGCGGCGGCAGCGCTATCGCCCCTGGTTAAAATGTCACGCGTTGTTTGCTTGGATGGTGACGTTCTCACAGGTGCGCGACAGAACAGGTCGCAGGGGCAACTTCTGTAGAGCCCGCGCATTCTCTCCAGCTTCTTGTTGATCACATCGATCCACGCCTGAGATCCATGTCACATATGAATGGCGTTATGGGTCTTGGCTGAGGTCAAGCGAGTCATCCTTGTACAAATGCTTGGCTGTCTTGGGAGAGCGCCGGTTAAGCCATCTATCGGCCTGAATCCAATAATCTTTAACGCAATCAATGAATGGCCCCGATGGGGCGTTGCCGACCCGCGGATTTAAGCCAGCACTCCGCTAAAGGTGTTCTGGACCAAGTCCCGGTAACGGTAGAGACCTGTGTCCAGATCGGCATTGCCCTTGATCGAGTTGCGCTTTCTCAGGATCACCGAACGAGTGCTCGAGGTCAGTTGAGGCAAAGTGAGCGGCAAGGGTGTCGCTCACTGTTTACGTTAGGTATTGGCCGCGCTTTCCACCGGAAGTATTGCCAAGTCGCTTTCCATCTCTTCATCGTTTCCCACAGCTGATGCTGGTAGACGCTTGGAGACCGTGACGCCCAAAGCGACGAACTTGTCCACGGTCTTGGCCAGGCTTCCGTGATCCCCTTTCAGAGTATTGACGCTTTCGGAGTAGCTTTTCTGCACCGTAGCGATCTGATTACCGAGCTTGTCCATTTTATCCACGAAGATGCGCAACTTGTCGTAAACCTTGCTTGCCATCGTTGCGAGTTGCAGCGTGCTGCTGTTTTGACGCTGGATGCTCCACAGATTCGATACGACCCTCAGAACCGGCAGCAGTGTGGTGGCGGTGATTATCGCAATACGTTTTTCATATGCAGCCTGGAATACCCCCGGACTGTGCTCGGCCGCGACCAAATATGCGGGCTCAACCGGCATGAATAAAAACACAAAGTCAGGAGAGTTGATGCCGTTAAGGTCTGTATATTTCTTATCGGACAATCCGTTGATGTGGTTCTTCAAAGCCAGAACGTGTGCGGACAGGGCTTTGGTGCGATCTTCGTCGGTTTCGGCGGAAACGTACTCCGTGTAGGCCACTAGCGACATCTTGCTATCGATGATGATGTGTTTGCCTTCGGGCAAATTGACCACGAAGTCTGGTCGATTGTTTCCTGCATCGTCGTCCTTGAAGTTCGCCTCGCGGTGGTACTCGAACCCTTTGCGCAGCCCTGCCTGCTCAAGCAGCATCTCTACCTTTTGCTCGCCCCAGGTGCCTTGAAGTTTTTTGTCACCCTTGAGCGCTTTGGTAAGGTTTGACGCTTCGGTTGTGATCTGGACGTTTAATTCCATCAGCTTGACCAGCTCGCTTTTCATCGAGCTTTGGCCCTGCACGGTATCGGAGTGAACCTGATCCACCCGCTGACGGAATGACTCGAGCTGGTCCTTGAACGGTTTTAGTAGAGTGTCCAGCCCTTGGCGGCTTTGCTCAGAGAAGCTCTGCTGTTTACTGTCGAAAATATGATTGGCAAGGTTCTGAAACTCCTGCTTGAGTTGAACCTTGTTATCTTCCAATAACTGCAGTTTCTCTGCAGCTGAGTGCTGGTCGCGCTGGTGGCGCATATTTATTTCGGCAAGACTCTGCTTCGCAAGGCTGAGCTCCTCTCGCGTAGTGCCTAGTTCTTTGTCTCGTTGGGCCAATGTGTTGCGTAGCGTGTCCAGTTGGTCCTTTTGTTCTGCTGCCTGTCCCAACTGTTCGCGCTGCTTTTTAAATTCTTCCTGGGTATTGTCGAGGCGACTTTGGAGGTCCTTGTTGGCGGTTTTTACCTCCAGGAGCTGATGCGCTTGTTCCGCGCTTTGCCCTAGATGCTCACCTTGTTTTTGCAGTTGTAGTTGAGCTGCTTCAAAACGCGCTTGCAGCTGCGTCAGCGCCTGTTTCAGCTCATCCAACTGCCGTGTCTGCTCCTGGCCTTGCCCAAGCTCCTGTTTTAATTCGCCGAGCTGCAACCGGAGTTGGTTCGTTTCCGTACTGTGTTTTTCAGTGAGGGTGGCGGCCTCTGCGAGTTGCTGCACCTTATCGAGCGTACGTTGCTTCTCAGCTTCCAGCGAAGTCTTGAACTCGCTGAGCTGAATGCTGAGCTGCTTTTCGATTTCTCGATGGTTAGCCAATGCCTCAACGGCCAATTTCAGCTCATGTTGATGTTCCGATTGCTCATGGAGCATTTGCTGCTCGCGTTGCCGCGCAAGCGCGACATCGTTCAGCAATTGCTGGTGTTCAGCCTGATGACTGGCTTGCAGCTCGGAAAACTGTTGGGCCAGCTTGCCTGCTGCGATACGGCTATTGATCCAGAAGCCGATGCCCAGAAACAGTAAGCTGAGGAGCCCGATCAGGGCAGGGTTGAGGTACTGCTGTGCCATCGGTACATCCTTTTATCGCTGGATTGGATTGCAAAATGATGGCACGTTGCGCGTCTGCTGAGAACTGTCAACAAATCGAGCTTGATCTAATGCGAAACGCTACTGAAATTCCCCACGGGACTTCAGTTAGCCTAATGATCCGGGCGGTTTCTTTACCTGTTTAGGAATACAGTGTTTCTGCACCGGACATGCAGCCTGTAACTTAAGCTGGATGTCTTGGTGGAGCATCGCTCCTGTTTATCCCAGCTGCAGCCCATACAAGCAACATCACCCGCCTCTACCAACTCTACCGGGACAACTGCCATGCCTCCCTGGGGCGAGCATGAAGCTCACGAAAGGACGGCAACAACGCTATGGGTATCTGTAGAGGCCGTCAGCGGTTTGGTCGAGATCCCCATCAACCTGTTCTATCACCTGCGTCGTGACGACCTGGCTGGACAGGCAGTCCTCTTCCACCGAACAAGTTATCTCTGCAAGTCGGCTACTAAGGTCTTTGTGGATGGCAGCCATGGCTTTGGCTGCAGCCGAAGTCAAACGCTGAATTACGACAAAAAATAAGTGATTGGGTACCGTGCCGATGACCGCCCTGGCATCAGCCAAGAGCAGTCTATCGGACGGTGTGACCATAAGGGCTACAGGTAACCTCGTTCAGCCAACGACACGCAGCCTTCATGGCCCACCACGACATGATCCAATATCCGGATACCGACCATGTTCAAAGCGTTCTTGAGGGTGGCGGTGAGCGTGCGATCAGCTTGACTTGGCTCCGGATCGCCGGAGGGATGATTGTGAACCATAATTACGGCCGCGGCGTTGTGCTCTAGAGCGATCTTGACCACTTCCCGTGGGTACACGCACGCCCCATCCAACGTGCCTCGGAATAGCTCCCTGAAGCCTATTACCCGGTGCTTGGTGTCGAGCAGTAGCAAAGCAAAGACTTCGTACTCGTGGTACTGCAGCAGTGTTTGCAGGTGGCTGAAGACCTGCTTGGGCTCAGTCAGTGCCCGGCCTTTAGACAGACGACTCATTGCCAGTTGTTGAGCCATCTGTAGGATGTCGGCCTCGGTGACCGGTGATTCCATGACATAGGTGCCGGTCGTCTCACCTGCTTTGAGCTTGTGATATTTCATGGGGGTTCTCTTGAATTGGAAGACATTGGGTCAGGTTGGAAGTGTGATCAGTGGGCGCGAGCAGAGTGGTCACTGCCGCTTTGGAGGGATTTGGATTCCAGCTTTTGTACCAGTGAGGTTTTGGCAGGGGGCGCTGGTTTGGGAGCGGCTTCTGCCTTGCTGGTCTGATCTTCTGCTGTGGGGAAGAACTCCTCGACGATGGCCCCGGTGTCCTCATCGCTGTCTTCAAAGGCTCCGTTGCTAAAGCCCTGTCGTGCCGCGTGATCCAAGGCGGTCTGATCAAAGCCTGCGGCTTGCCGGGTTTCCTCCAGTTGCTTGGCTTCCAGCAAGGCGTCTTCTAGGCTCAGCCCACTGCGCACCGTGATGTCCACGTAGAAAATCGGCGTGCCGTGGCTTTGGCGGGTGGACTTGCCGCGAAGACGCAACTCCAGCGGCAGACAGGAGAGACGGTCTCCGGAAATGGCTTGTAGGTAATGTAGGCGTGCCGCCAGGGTACGGATGCTGTTGTAGCCCGTGGTACGGAAAACAAAGCTGCCCAGCGGATCGTCATCGCCAATCACCACGTTCAGCCGGCCGTAAGGCTTGCAGGCATTGCCTTGAGCCAGTGAACAGCTATCCGGTGAAGGGCAGGGCAACGACTGGATGCCGTCCTTGGTCAAGCGCTTGCAGGTCTCGCCATTACCGACGCACAGTAGTCGTCCTGTAGTGCGGTCGAACAGGCTGTAGTCAGCCCGAAAGTTGAGGTCGGGCTCGTTGAACAGCAGCCGGATCGGAATGCTGCGCAGCTTGCCGTCCTGGCCATTGCGCAGCTCCTCGTTGAGTGGATGCAGTAACCAGCCCTCGCGGCTCTGTACTTGGGAGGTGAGGGTGAATTGATCGTCCTTTTCCGGCAGACGCTTGCCGTTCTTTTCGACGACCTTGCCGATGGAAATGCGGCCCAAAATCGGGGGCGTGATGGCTAAACCTTTGAGCATGAGAGTTCTCCTGTATCTGAAATAAAAACGCCACCGAGACCGCGCAAACGGCCAGGGGGGCGTTGGAGAGAAAGGGCATGGGAATAAGGGAGGAGCGAACAAACGTTCAGGCCAGCAGAAAACGTCGACTGCCGGTTTTGGTGGTCGAGTAGCGCACTTGCAGATGGGGCTTTTCTTTCAGCAGACGGGGGATATCCAGGGCCACGCTGTCTTTGGCTTTCTTCCAAGTGATGTAGCCAGTTGCGAAGATCGCCCGACTGGCATCGCCCATGGCCTGTTGCAACGTTTGCTTGAGCTGAGCTTCCTGCTTCTCCTGCAGAGCAATCGATTTTCGCACGCGCTGTAGTTCGGTAAAGGTCGTACAGAGCCGCGTGTCATGGCTGAAGTCCAGGCTTTGCCCACTGTCCTGCGGATAAAGGCAGCGCAACGCCTGCTCCGCCGAGGCAGATCCGTCTGCCGGCGGCGGGGTATCACTGACGACGTAATCCCAGAACAACCGCTCCAGGTCGATCAGCCGAGCAATCAGTGGTTCATCGCGTTCAATGCGATGGATTTCCAGGTGCTGACCACCGAGCAGTACCGCCACATCAGCGGCCTGCTTGCCGGTGACGGCGAGCTGGTGCATGACTTGCAACTGCACATACTCGGGCACACCCTCCTTCCAGAGGCGTGCGCCGTTTATGCCGGCGGTTTTGCATTCGAGAATCTGCACTTCTGATGCGCCGATCACCTCACGGTCGATATTGGCCAGCATCCAGTTCAACTGCGGAGCCGGGTGTTGCAGCACGGCATTGATCCGTCGCACCCGGTGACCGCTACGCTTGGTGTAATGCGCAGCCACGATAGGCTCCAAAATGTTGCCCCAGTAAGCCGGGCTTTCCTCGTCTTGCGGATCGAGCTTGGGCAGTGATTCATCACGCCCGGTTTTCTCCATCCACAGCTCCAGCTGGGACTTGTACGGGTTAAGCCCGACGGCAGCGGCCGCATCCGAGCTGCCGATACCTAGCTTGCGCACGGCCAGCCAGTCCTCACGCGGCAGTTGTTGGGTACCCACCAGGCGCAACGCCGGACGGGGTTTAGTACTGAATTTTTGCAGCGATTGAGTGCTCATGATCATTTCCTGAGGCATAACGCCCGACCAGCACGAGGCTTACCAGGCGTTTTAAGGAGTGAGAAGAATGAGAAGGGGGTGAGGTTGATGAAGACAGCGAAAACAGGGGCTAAGCTGCAAGTTGTAGCGCAGCCTCCAGCGCCCGTTGCTTGATCTGTGCACCTTGACCGAACCAGGCAGAGTCCATGCGGTATTCGTTACTACGAGCCCTGCGTTCGTGATCGACATACTCGGTCACAGCATTGAGCAAGCCCCACGCAGTTCCTTGGGCCGATTCCAGCGTGGCGCCGCGACCGCCGCCTTCGTACAGGCTTTGAACCTTGCGCAGCGCGCGCTCGTTCGGCAGGACTTCGGGCAGTTTGCTATGGGGGGTTACGTCACACAGCACGTTCATGAAAAAGCCCATCGCTTCATGCCACTGCACCTTGCGTTCAGCCAGATTTTTCATTCGGTACATGAACTCGTCCCACTGTGAGACGGCGATACCCAGCTGCTTTTTCACTGCATTGGGATCAAAGCGGGTGTTGTGCGGCACCTTGATCGCCTTTGTCGTACCGTCCAGGGCAATGGTCAACGTGTTGTTGCAGACTACCCGCACGGTGGTCGGAGTGGCGGTGGTGGCCAAGGTGCCGTCACAGGAGGTGGCAAGCAGCAGGTAGCCATTCACCTCGTCGTTGCCCTTCAGCGCCGTGCCTTGCCCAGTACGGGCCAGAGCCCAGAACTTGCGACCGCCTTTGAGCACTCCAGCGGTTTCCAGCTCGTAGCCGGAAACTTCAGTGAGATCCCTGTAGAACTCCAGTACTTCACGGGGTTGCACAACCTGGTAGCGGTTGGAGACCACCGACAACGGGGCCTTGGTGTCGGAGCGGTACAGCACCTTCTGTTCTGGGAAGGTGTGAATTGAACCCAGTGCACCGATGCTCTCGGATTTGAAATGAACGGGGCTGTCTTGGATCTTCCAGTCCATACCCGCTTCACGCTGCCAGACTTCGAGCGGTTGTTTCGGGGAAAGGCGACTGCCCAGACCATGCCAAGGAGTGGCGCCAACGTAAGCCATTTGTTCAACGAGATGAGCCATGGGAATGATTCCTTGCGAATGAATGCAGAAGAGCGTCGTTGTCAGTGACAAGCGACGCCTGTTCACAACGACTTAACGGTTGACGCTGAAGCTGTAACCGCACGCCAGGCATTGATAGTTGTGAAGGACTTTCTCATCGATCTGCTCGCCCAGCGTGGCCCCCGCGATCCCGCCAGCCACTCCGCCAAACAGACCGCCCAGCAGCGCCCCGGCAATGCTGCCAATGGCGATCCCGACCGGCCCACCGACCACGCCCAGTACGGCACCGGCCTCCGCTCCCGTTAGTGCTCCAGCGGCCCCACTGGCCGCACCTCCTGCTGCACCAATCAAACCACCCGCTTGTTTACCCACATTTTTAGTAATCACACGACCAGAGTTGCAGCTTGGGCAAGGCGTATACATAAAAATTCCTCTCTTATTACTGAGTCCACGTATCACGCAGAAATGCTGAATGACGCGCTCATCGTTGAGCGTTCATCTGGGTGATATAGGTCTGAGATTTTTTTGAATGAGGCTTGCCGAAACAACGTCTCCGCGAGGGACGTAGTGGGCGGTATCTGAATGTGAGGTTTGGCGTTATGGGCTGCTATTTTAGCTATTAATAGCTGGAATAGTGCTGGCTAAGGGGGAGAGGCATTCTGTTTTGAAGGAGTGCAGAGTTGCTGTCTGTCAAAGTGGTGAGCTCCAAAAGCGTAACGTTAGCAAGCGTTACGCTCACGTTCTTTGAGATTTGAGTTGCTGCTTATAGGATTGCCTCGTCCAGTCCTAAAGGGTGCAATGATGTTTAATGAAAAATCAGAAACATTGGTTATGCTTCGCTTGAAAGATGTTTTAAAACGAACAGGTTTTTCTAGGTCAACTATTTATAACAAGCTTAAGGTGGGCTCTAAACATTATGATGCGAAATTCCCAAGGCAGATACGTGTTGGGAAAACATCTGTGCGATGGATTGAAAGCGAAATAAATTCGTGGATGGAAGAATATGTGAGGCTGTCTAGGCAGAGTCAAGGCTCAATGGCGGAAATTATATCTGCAATGGTTGTTTGATATTAGTTGCTTGTATTTGTGGTGATTTATGTATTTTAATTTTTTTAGGCAACAAAATGAAAAAAAATCTTATTTCGGAGATGATTCATATCCGAGTTTGTCGCAGTTTCCCTTGTTGGATGCTGCAATAAATGAGGCTCAAGCAAATATTCAGGCCCCACGGGGATTGATTCAAAATGCGGCCCTAACCGCGATTTCTGCTGTCTTGCAGGGCGATGTAGATGTTCGTAAACCTAATGGTCAGGTCGGTCCGACCTCTCTGATGCTTCTTGCTATTGCTGACTCGGGTGAAAGGAAGTCAACGGTTGAGAATGTTTTCTTGAAGCCGATTAGAGCCTTTCAGGCTAAGCAGTGCGAGGAGGTGAGGGAGAGTCAGTCAGTGTGGAAGATTAAGTACGATACTTGGACGGTTCGACGTAATGGAATATTAAAAGCGATTATGAAAAAAGCATCAAAAGGTCTTCCTGCTGACGAAGAGGAGAAGGTCCTATTGGCTTTACAGAAAGAAGCTCCAGTTAAACCAAAAGAATTTAAGATTTTGTATGAAGACTCAACCTCTGAGGCTTTGTTTCATGGGATGTACGAAAATTTACCTACGGCTGGTTTGATTTCAAGTGAAGGTGGCGGTGTTTTAGAAGGGCGCGCCTTCAATGACCTATCAAAGCAAAATGCCATTTGGAGTGGTGACTCAATCACAATTGATCGTAAGACGGCGGAAAGCTTTGAACTTGTTGACGCGCGGCTGACAGTCTCTCTTATGGTTCAGGAAAGCGTATTTTCGAAGTACATGGCTCATAAAGGCGGGGTGTCTAGGGGGTCTGGTTTGTGGGCGCGTTTTCTAATCTGTCACCCAGCTTCAACACAGGGGACTAGGTATGTAAGCACTCAGGCACCGTCCTGGTATCATCAAACACAATTTGCCTCGCGGTTGGAGCACTTTCTTGAGGCGGGACTTATTTGTTTCAGAGGAAATAAAAAAGAAAAAGAAGTGATCGGATTCGACTCCGAAGCGGCTCGGCTTTGGGTGGAGATTGCGAACGATATTGAGTCAAGGATGTGTGCGGGTGGAATACTTTATGGACTAGGTGATCATGGCTCAAAGTTAATGGAGGTGATTTCTAGGTTGGCTGCATTGCTTCATTGTTTTGAAGGGTTTGAGGGTGATATTTCGACGTCAACCTTGCAGGTGGCAACGGATCTTGCTAAATGGTACTCCAATGAGTTTATAAAGTTGTTTGGGCAGAACTCTAAAGAGAATGATGAAGAGCAGGAATTAAATTGCTGGCTAGATAATTTTCGTAAGGTGGGTAAACGGTTTGTTAAGAAAAATTATATTTTGCAATGCGGGCCTGGGAAGTTTAGAAAGAAATCTGCTCTTGAGTATGTTCTTTTGCGACTAGTAAATAACGGTGCTATCCGGATTTCGAATTATCCTGGTGGTAAAACTGTTTATGTCGATCTCTGTCCTTGGCAGGGTGGTGTGTAGATGATGCCAGGCTCTTCTTGGGGTACTAACTTTTTTGGTTGTTTTTGATGTTTGGTGTTAGGTGTTTACGAGTTGCGTGAGTTTGTTTCTCTCGTTTTTATAAGGTGCATGTTCAAGGTGTCTATTGTTTGATTATGTATTACTATTTAATTAAGTTGTTAGGTTTGTAGTTTGATTGTTGGTTTAATTAAAATAATTATCTAATAGTTAGTTAGTTAGTTAGT
>NZ_JAEILC010000094.1:0-25786 GCF_016307435.1 Pseudomonas sp. S4_EA_1b
CTCCACGCCTTGCCAGAAAATTCTTTTTGGTTATATAAAAATTCTTAAATAGTATTTTTAAGAATATTCACGCTTATCTACTATCGCTCTCACGCCGCAAGCAGTGCCGCCACTGCCAGGCACTATTCATTTCAGGAGCGAGACCATGAGCGCATCTCTACGTAGCGTCGACGGCCAGGACGAAGCAACCATTTTGCGTGAGATCCAGAGCGCCCTGCGCGATCTGCGTTTTGGCGCGGTGGAAATCACCGTGCACAACGCCCAAGTGGTGCAGATCGAGCGCAAGGAAAAATTCCGTTTGCAGAACCCCGGTAACAAACCGAGCTAAGCGCTGACGGCGATAGACCCGCAACTATAAGAAAAAGCCAACACCCCAGAATTTCAGGAGCTTCTATGTCGTCGATTCGCCGTTATGCCCTGGCCGCCCTGGCCAGCGCCGTGTTTGCCGGTTCCGCGGTTGCCAAGGACTACGAGTTGCTCAATGTCTCGTACGATCCGACCCGCGAGCTGTACCAGGATTACAACGCGGAATTCACCAGCTTCTGGAAACAGTCCCATCCCGGCGACACCGTCAAGATCCAGCAATCCCACGGCGGTTCTGGCAAGCAAGGCCGTGCGGTGATCGACGGCCTGCGCGCCGACGTAGTGACCCTGGCCCTGGCCGGTGACATCGACGAAATCGCCAAACTGGGCAAAACCCTGCCGGAAAACTGGCAGACCCGCCTGCCAGACGCCAGTACTCCGTACACCTCGACCATCGTGTTCCTGGTGCGCAAGGGCAACCCCAAAGGCATCAAGGACTGGGGCGATCTGATCAAGAAGGACGTCTCGGTGATCACGCCAAACCCGAAAACTTCCGGCGGCGCCCGCTGGAACTTCCTCGCCGCCTGGGCCTATGGCCTCAAGGCCGGCGGCAGCGAAGCCAAGGCCCAGGAATACGTGAAGGAACTGTTCAAGCACGTACCGGTGCTGGACACCGGCGCGCGCGGCTCGACCATCACCTTCGTCAACAACGGTCAGGGCGACGTGTTGCTGGCCTGGGAAAACGAAGCGTTCCTGGCGCTCAAGGAAGACGGCGGCAAAGACAAATTCGATATCGTCGTACCGTCCCTGTCGATCCTCGCCGAACCGCCGGTAGCGGTGGTGGATAAGAACGCCGAGAAGAAGGGCAACACCGAAATCGCCACCGAATACCTCAAGCACCTGTACAGCCCCGCTGGCCAGGAGATTGCGGCGAAAAACTTCTACCGTCCACGGGATGAGAAAGTCGCCGCCAAATACGCCCAGCAGTTCCCGAAACTGGACTTGGTGACTATCGACAAAGACTTCGGCGGCTGGAAAACTGCCCAACCGAAATTCTTCAATGACGGTGGCGTGTTCGACCAGATCTACACGGCGCAGTAAGCCAGCAACAACCCGCCCACAGAGCCCGCATTCAGCTGCGGGTTTTGTGTGTCCGTTACGCTAACCAAGGACTCTTATGTCGCGTCGTATCTCCCCCGTCATACCCGGCTTCGGGCTGACGCTGGGTTACACCGTGGTGTACCTCAGCCTGATCGTGCTCATCCCCCTCGCGGCGATGTTCGTTCACGCCGCTCAACTCACCTGGGATCAGTTCTGGGCCATTATTTCCGCACCCCGCGTGCTGGCGGCATTGAAGCTGAGTTTCAGCACCGCGCTGTACGCCGCGTTGATCAACGGCGTGATCGGCACGCTGCTGGCCTGGGTGCTGGTGCGCTACACCTTCCCCGGTCGCAAGATCATCGACGCGATGATCGACCTTCCATTCGCCTTGCCCACCGCCGTGGCCGGTATTGCGCTGACCGCGCTGTATACGCCGACCGGCCTGGTGGGCCAGTTCGCCGCCGACCTGGGCTTCAAGATCGCCTACACGCCGTTGGGCATCACCCTGGCGCTGACCTTCGTGACTCTGCCGTTCGTGGTGCGCACGGTGCAGCCGGTACTGGCCGATATCCCGCGCGAAGTCGAAGAAGCCGCCGCCTGCCTGGGCGCCAAGCCGTTGCAGGTGTTCCGCTACATCCTCGTGCCGGCGCTGTTGCCGGCCTGGCTGACCGGTTTCGCTTTGGCGTTCGCCCGTGGCGTGGGGGAGTACGGCTCGGTGATTTTTATCGCCGGCAATATGCCGATGAAAACCGAGATCCTGCCGCTGCTGATCATGGTCAAGCTCGACCAATACGACTACCGCGGCGCCACCTCCATCGGGGTGCTGATGCTGGTGGTTTCCTTTGTGCTGCTGCTGCTGATCAACTTGCTGCAGCGGCGTATCGAACGTCCTTAAGGAGGCGCGGAACATGTCCCAATCGTCTATTTCCGCCGCGTCCTCCAACGCCGCCCGACGTGGCAGCGCAGCGTCGCGGCGCATCCTGATCGGCTTCGGCTGGCTGGTGTTCGTGCTGTTTTTGCTGCTGCCGCTGTTTATCGTGGTGTCCCAGGGCCTGAAGAACGGCCTCGGCGCGTTCTTTACCGCGATTCTGGAACCCGATGCGCTCTCGGCGTTGAAACTCACGGTGATCGCCGTGGCCATTTCGGTGCCGCTCAACGTGGTGTTCGGCGTCAGCGCGGCGTGGTGCGTGAGCAAGTATTCGTTCCGTGGCAAAAGCATTCTGGTGACGCTGATCGACCTACCGTTCTCGGTATCGCCGGTGATTGCCGGTCTGGTGTATGTGCTGATGTTCGGCGCCCAGGGCTTCTTTGGCCCGTGGCTGCAAGAGCACGACATCCAGATCGTGTTCGCTTTGCCGGGCATCGTGCTGGCGACCATTTTCGTCACCGTGCCCTTCGTGGCCCGTGAGTTGATCCCGCTGATGCAGGAGCAGGGCACTCAGGAAGAAGAGGCCGCGCGCCTGCTCGGTGCCAACGGCTGGCAGATGTTCTGGCATGTCACCGTGCCGAACATCAAATGGGGCCTGATCTACGGCGTGGTGCTCTGCACGGCGCGGGCGATGGGGGAGTTCGGCGCGGTGTCGGTGGTGTCCGGCCACATTCGCGGCGTGACCAACACCTTGCCGCTGCATGTCGAGATTCTCTACAACGAATACAACCACGTCGCCGCGTTCGCGGTGGCGAGTCTGTTGCTGGTCCTGGCGCTCTTCATCCTGCTGCTCAAGCAGTGGAGCGAGAACCGTATCAATCGCCTGCGCGCCAGTGCGGCAGAGGAATAAGTCATGTCGATCGAAGTCCGTAACGTCAGCAAGAACTTCAACGCCTTCAAGGCCCTGGACAGCATCAATCTGGATATCCAGAGCGGCGAGCTGGTGGCGTTGCTCGGCCCTTCCGGCTGCGGCAAGACCACCTTGCTGCGCATTATCGCCGGCCTGGAAACTCCGGATGACGGCAGCATCGTGTTCCACGGCGAAGACGTGTCTGGCCATGATGTGCGTGATCGCAACGTCGGTTTTGTGTTCCAGCACTACGCGCTGTTCCGCCATATGACCGTGTTCGACAACGTCGCCTTCGGCCTGCGTATGAAACCGAAAAACCAACGGCCCAGCGAAAGTCAGATCGCGGTGAAAGTCCATGAGCTGCTGAACATGGTGCAGCTCGATTGGCTGTCCGACCGCTACCCGGAACAACTCTCCGGCGGCCAACGCCAGCGCATCGCCCTCGCCCGCGCCCTGGCGGTGGAACCCAAAGTACTGCTGCTGGACGAACCCTTCGGCGCCCTCGACGCCAAGGTGCGTAAAGAACTGCGCCGCTGGCTGGCGCGCTTGCATGAAGACATCAACCTCACGTCGGTTTTCGTGACCCACGACCAGGAAGAGGCCATGGAAGTCGCCGACCGTATCGTGGTGATGAACAAGGGCGTGATCGAGCAAATCGGCTCACCGGGCGAGGTGTACGAAAACCCGGCCAGCGATTTTGTGTACCACTTCCTCGGCGACTCCAATCGCCTGCACTTGGGCGAAGACCAGCACGTGCTGTTCCGCCCCCATGAAGTGTCGCTGTCGCGCCATGAACTGGAAGACCACCACGCCGCCGAAGTCCGCGATATCCGCCCGTTGGGAGCGACGACGCGAGTGACCTTGAAGGTGGAGGGTCAGCCCGAACTGATCGAAGCCGAAGTGGTGAAAGACCACGACAGCCTGATCGGCCTGGCCCGTGGCGAAACCCTGTTCTTCAAGCCCAAGGTCTGGCAAAAAACCTGAGAACCCTGCACTACCCAATGTGAGAATGGGGCCAATGTGGGAGGGGGCAAGTCGAATCGTCGCACCGCCCCTCCCACATTCAGACCTGTCTCGGCTTTAGATCGCGGCGCGCCACCGGGCCCGAGCGTTCTTCGATCTGCCGCTTGAGCCCCTGCCGCAACCCCAGCAAAAACGCCACCTCCGCCACCACAAACAGCGGCCCCACTATCAACCCCGAAATGTCATCCACAAACGCCGGTTTCTTGCCTTCGTAATAGTGGCCGACAAACTGAATCACCCAGCCCACCACAAACAGCCCGATGCCGCTGCTCAGCCATACCAGCGTGCTGTGCGTGGCGAGTGTGTGCCCGGCCCACACCGATAAGCCCATAAGCGCGCTCATCAACACGCCGAGCGCCAGTTCCAGACGCAAGTAAAACCATGCCGACAGCAGCGCCACGATAAGCGCCGGAGATATCCACAGGCCGCCGATAGCCCAGGTGGGGCGCGACAGCAGCACGGCGACGGCGATGACGATCAACGGGATGCCGACAAAATGGCTAGCGATATTGCGCGGGTCGCGGTGGTAGGCGGCGTATTGACTGAGGTGGTCGACGAGGCTTTTCATTGTTGTTCCTCCTGTAGGATGTTTGATCATGCCCTGTCGGACCACGCCTGACTGTCAGCTGGGCGACAATCTTCGGAGCGCTCATGAACCCAGAGAACTGGCACCGCCAATTGGTCACCGGCCACTGGTTCAGCCATTTGCCGGACGATTTTCAGCGTAGCCTGCTGGCGGCCGCTCGGTTGCGCACGTTGGCGGCGGGACAGTTGCTGTTCAAACGCGGCGATCCGCCCTGTGGCCTGTATGCCGTGCTCCACGGCGCGGTGCGTATCAGCGCGGTCAATGCCCAAGGCAAGGAAGCAGTATTGAGCCTGGTGGAAACCCCTTACTGGTTCGGTGAAATCTGCCTGTTCGACGGCCTGCCGCGCACCCATGATGCGCTGGCCATGGGGCCGTGCACGTTACTGCAGGTGCCGCAGGCAGCGATGCTCGCGCTGCTTGAGCGCCAGCCGGTGTACTGGCCGGAAGTGGCCCTGTTGATGAGCCATAAACTGCGGCTGTCGTTGATCAATATCGAACAGATGAGCCTGATGCCCGCGTCGGCGCGTCTGGCCCATCGGTTGCTGATGATTGCCGAAGGCTACGGCGAAATCGAACAGGCACGCCGCGTGCTGCAACTGCCTCAGGAAGACCTGGCGGCGATGTTGGGCCTGTCGCGCCAGACCATCAACAGCTTGCTCAAGAGCCTGGAGCAGCAGGGCATTATCGGCTTGAGTTACGGCGCAATCGAAGTGCTCGACCTGCCTGGCCTGCGGCGTGCCGCAGGCGCGTGAACTAGGAACCGCGGTAGGTGGAGAACCCGTACGGGCTGAGCAGCAGCGGAATGTGATAGTGCTGGTCGGCCTGCTTGACCTGGAAAATCACCGGCACTTCCGGGAAGAACGTCTCGCGGTTGGCTTTTTTGTAATAGTCGCCGGTCTTGAACACCACGCGGTACTCGCCGGGCGTCAGGCTGCGGTCGGCGGGGAACAGTTCGGCAATGCGCCCTTGCTGGTTGGTCACGCCCTCGGACAGCGCTTGCCAGTGATCGCCCACCTGCTGTTCCAGGGTGACGCTGACGCCCGCCGACGGCAGGCCGTTTTCCAGGTTGAGAACGTGCACGCTCAGCGGGTTGCCGGCGGCCAGGGCCAGGTTGCACAGGCCGCTCAGGCTGAGGGCGGCGAGGGTCATGCTCAGGGTTTTCATGGGGAGGTCCTTTCGAGGGTTAATCACAGAGAAGTTTTCAGGCCCAGTTGCTCGGCGGCCTGGACTGCACAGGCTTCGTCCTGCGCTGCGCCACCGGCTCCGGCGATACCCAGCGCGCCGACCAGTTCGGCGTCGGCAAACAACGGCACGCCGCCACCGAGCAACAGCAATTCGGGCAAGGTGTTAAGGTTGGCCGCTTCCGGGTTGTTGCGGGCGCGCTCGGCAAATAGCCGGGTGGCGGTTTTGCTCGACAGCGCGGTGTAGGCCTTGCGTTGGCTGGCAAGGCTGTTGTGCGGCCCGACAGTGTCGGCGCGCAGGGCCACCAGCAAATTGCCGCCGCGATCGAGCACGGTCAGCGCGGCGTTGCAGTGGGCCAGGCTGGCATCGGCCAATTGGCGGGCGGTACGCAGATCCAAATCGGCATGGCGTGGCAATTGCGGTGCCGCTTGGGCGGCGCCGGTCAGGGCCAGGCTCAGAAACAAAGCAGTGCGATACATGGTGAAAGCTCCGTTGAACAGGCCGCCACGGTAGCCAGTGAACGGGGTCAGAAGCCGCACAATTGGATGACAGGTTTGTCATTAAACCCAGAGGTAAGGCATGCAGGTGTTGTTAGTGGAAGACCAGCCGCAGCTGGCGCAACGCATGGCCCAAGGCTTGAGCGAGGCGGGTTTCGCTGTGGAAGTCGCGGCCAACGGCATGGCCGCGCAGCGCTTTGTGGAAAGCAGCGTGTATGACCTGGTGATCCTGGACGTGATGTTGCCGGGCCTGAATGCTTGGACGCTGCAGCAGGCGATCCGACAGCAGGGCGACACGCCGCTGTTGTTCTTGACCACACCGGGCGGGATCGAAGATCGCCTGCGCGGGTTGGAACTGCATGAGGATGACTACCTGCTCAAGCCCTTTGATGACAAGGCTCTGGTCGCGCGGGTCAAGAAGCTGTTGCGGCGCGAGCGTGGGCGCTAACCCAGGCCTTCTCTGAACTGCCCCGGCGTCATCCCCGTCCAGCGCTTGAACGCGCGGTTGAAGCTGCTGGTATCGGCAAACCCTAATAAATGGCTGATCTCGGCCAACGAACACTGCGGATCGCGCAGGTGCTGCAACGCCAGGTTCTGCCGACATTGGTTGAGCAGCGCATCGAACCGACAGCCTTCATCCGCCAGGTGCCGTTGCAGGCTGCGCAGGCTCAGGTGCAGGGCCTGGGCAACGCGTTCGGCGCTGGGCTCGCCGTCCGGTAATTGCGCTTCGATAACCGCCCGCACCTTGCGCTCCCAGGTCAGCGGTTGCAGTTGGGCGAGGGTGCGTTTGAGCACGGTTTCGTTGTGTTCGGCCAGCTCCGGGTTGGCGTCGTCCAGGTGGCTGTCGAAGTCGCGCGCGGCGAATTCCAGGCGGTCTTCGTCGGCGGCAAAAAATACCGGCGCGCGGAACACCGTTTGCCACGGCGTCGGATCGTCCGGCGGCGGGCGGCGCAGGTACACGGCCAACGGCGCGTAATCCCGACCCAGGCGATTGCGGCAGGTGCGCACGTAAATCGCCGCGAACGCATCAATGGCCTCCAACGCTGGCGCCGGGCTGCCTGGCGGTTGCAGCAGGCGAAACCGATAGCGCTCACCATCGCCGCTCAACTCCAGGGTCAAGGCGTCACTGACCACCGGGTGGTAACGCACGATGCGTTCGAACACCTCGCGCAAACTGCCGCTGGCCACCAGCGCATAGCCCAACGCATGAAACGTGGTTGGGCTGACAAACCGCGACACCCGCAGACCGATCGCCGGATCGCCGCTGGCCTGCACCGCCAATTCCCACAGGCGCGTGGTGGCCGACAGCGGGTAGCGCGCGTTGGGGTCCTCCATCAGCTGCGGATCGAGCCCGGCCTCGCGGCATAGCGCGGCGCTGTCCAGGCCCAAGGCATCGAGCTGCTTGCGCAAGGCGCGGGTCCAGCTGGCGAGGGAGGTGGGTTCGGTCATGGCGATTGGCGTGTGCGGTCAACAGGTTGGCGTGTGGGGCTAGCGTCCTGCGCAAGCGCCTGGTGCAGGATGTAAACCTCGATAAACAAGAGGATGGGAGCATGGACGGTACTTCTGCAAGTCCCCAATCGCTGAATGCACAACAACGTTCGGCGCACATTCGCGAAGTCGTACTCGCCGAAGGTGTGCGCTTGCGCCAGCAACACCCCTGGCTGCTGCATCAGGACGCGCTGGGTGCGGGCATCCTGGCCTTTGCGTTGCTGGGCATGCTCGGCTCGGCGGCGCTCTACATTACCGGGCATATGGCCTGGTGGGTGTGCCTGCTGCTTAACGCATTTTTTGCGTCACTGACCCATGAGCTGGAACATGACCTGATCCACAGCATGTACTTTCGCAAGCAACGTGTGCCGCATAACCTGATGATGGCCCTGGTGTGGCTGGCGCGGCCGAGCACCATCAACCCATGGATTCGCCGCCACTTGCACCTCAATCATCACAAGGTCTCCGGCACCGAGGCCGACATGGAGGAGCGCGCAATCACCAACGGCGAACCGTGGGGCCTGGCGCGCCTGTTGATGGTGGGCGATAACGTGATGTCGGCGTTTATCCGCATGCTGCGGGCCAAGACTTGGAGCCATAAATTCAAGATCCTCAAGCGCGCGCTGCTGGTCTACGCGCCGCTGGCGCTGCTGCATTGGGGCGCGTGGTACGTGTTTCTCGGGTTCCACGCCGCCAACGGTGTCGCCAGCCTACTCGGCGCGCCCATCGAATGGTCGGCGGGCACCTTGCAGATGATGCACGTGATCGACATCGCCGCCGTGGTGATCATCGGGCCCAATGTGCTGCGCACGTTCTGCCTGCATTTTGTCAGCTCCAACATGCACTACTACGGCGATGTGGAACCGGGCAATGTGATCCAGCAAACCCAGGTGCTAAACCCGTGGTGGATGTGGCCGTTGCAGGCGTTCTGCTTCAACTTCGGCAGCACCCACGGGATTCATCATTTTGTGGTGAAGGAACCGTTCTATATCCGCCAGATGACGGCCAAGGTGGCGCATAAGGTCATGGCCGACATGGGCGTGCGCTTCAATGATTTCGGCACATTTGCGCGGGCCAATCGGCTTGAGCCCATGGCGGCGCCCAATGCAGGCCTCAACCCGGCGGAAACGGCGCTGCGCTGAGGTGCGGCGGCGGGTTGAGGTTGCGCGTCAGGCCGCCCCGTGCTCAGTCGTTCACGGCACGGATGTGGGCGGCCAGCTCGGCCAACGCCGAATCGTCGGCCCGGGCGCAGTCATGGGATGAGAGATAGCCCTCATAGCGATCAAAAAACTTATCCATGCGAGAGCTGATTTTTTTGAAAGCGCTGTCCTCGCCCGTTCCGTGCATCGGGAACAGTTTGGCGTGCAAATGATCGACGCCATAACCCTCCAGAATCATGCCGGTCCTCGCCACACCCGCAAGCGCCCGGTCAATCAGCAGTGCGGTCTTCTTGGCCGCAACCACCAATTCGCACAGCACCTCGTCGGACTGGGCAAACCCATAGCTGCCGTAATGAGCCTTGGGAATCACCACGCTGAACCCTGGGGTGTTGGGAAAGATGGAGAGGAAAGCCATGTGGCTCTGGTCTTCCCATAACAGGTGGGCAGGGGCGGTGCCGCGGGCGATGTTGCAGAAGATACAGTCCATCAGACGACGTCCTCGTTTTCGTCAAAGGGGCGGGTGGAATTCAGTGGTGCAAATCTGACATGGGTGTGTGTCGCTAGTGTGTAAAGCGCTGGCCGGGCGCCACGACGGCCAGTTCGACGCGATAGCTCGCCGGGCTGAACACCCGCGTCACCACCAGCATTGCCAGCACCGTGGCGGTCAGCACCCACCAGGCGCTGACGAAGTCGCCGGTGAGCTGGCGCAGCCAACCGGTCATCCACGGTGAAATGGCGTTGATCAAAAAACCCACGCCTTGCACGAAGGCCGCCAGTTGCCCGGCATGGCGTGGGTCGCGGTGGTGGTCGAGGGTCAGCAGCAGGCTCAGGGCAAAGCAGGCGCCCAGGCCGAAGCCGCACAGGGCCACCCACAGGTGGGGATAGTCCAGCGGCGCGAAGATCAGGCCGAGGTAACCCACGGTTTGCGCCAGCAGGCTGATGACCAGCAACGGACGACGATCGACACCGCGTTGCGCCAGCACCGGCATCAGCAGCGCGGCGATCACTTGAAAAATGGTCATGTACGCCAGCAGCGAGCCGCTGGGCAGCACGCCCCAGCCCAGTTGCTGGTAATAAGCCGGTAGCCAGGCCACCAGGCTCATGTAGCCGCAGTTCACCAGGCCGAAATACAACGCCAGCAACCACGCGCGCCGATTGCGCAGGCCTTCCAGCGCCGGCGGCACTTGCGGGTTACGCGCCGCGCCCAGCGGCAGCCAGGCCCACAACAGCAACGCGCCGAGTGCCGGCAACAGCCAGACTCCGAGCCCGGCCTGCCACTGCGCAAAGTGCGTCGCCACCACCGGGCTGAGCAACGCCGCCAGCCCGCCGCCGGCCATCAGCGACGCCGAGTACACCCCCATCGCCACCGGCACGCGATGACGAAACTCGCGCTTGATCATCGCCGGCACCAGCGCCTGGATCAGCGCCACACCGGCCCCGCCGAGCAATGCCGTGACCAACAGCGCCGACGCCTGCCCCATCAGCCAGCGCGCCAGGCAGGCCAACAGGATCATCATCAGCCCCAGGGCGATGCCACGCCGCTCGCCCAAGCGTGCTTCCACCCGCACGCCGACCAGCGCCACCAGGCCCATGCACACCACCGGCAGGCTGGTCAGCAGGGCGCTGCTCTGGAAACTCAAGCCCGTGGCCTGGCGAATTTCGCCCAGCAGCGGGCTGATTGAGCTGAGGATTGGTCGCAAGTTCAGGCCCAGCACCAGCAATAGTCCCCAGCCGGCGAGGGATTTGTTCAGGGTCATGCAGGCCGCTCCGGGCACGATGGGAGGTGAAGTATGGGCAGCCCTAAGGGTATTCTGAAATTAAATATAACCATGCCAATCAGTGGCAAACACAATGGTGATGTGGATGTTCGACCCCGTGTTATTACGCAGTTTTGTCGCCGTGGTGGACTGCGGCAACTTCACCCGCGCCGCCGAGCGCCTGCACCTGACCCAATCCACCGTAAGCCAGCAGATTCGTCGCCTGGAGGACGCGGTGGCGTGCCAATTGCTCGACCGCGACCAGCGCCGCGTGGTCGCCACTGCCGAGGGCGAGCGCTTGCTGGCGTACGCGCGGCGCATCCTCGCGCTGCATGAGGAGGCCGCTGAGGTGCTGATCAGCCAACAAAGCGACGGCGTGCTGCGCCTGGGGGTGCCGGAAGATTTTGCCGCCGAGCGCCTGATGCCGCTGTTGTCATCATTTGTGCAGGCTTATCCACGGGTGCGTCTGGAGGTCACCAGTGGTTTGGGCCCCGAATTGCAACGCCAATACCGGGCCGGCGAGTTCGATGTGTTGCTGGTCAAACAAATGGGCGACAGCGCCGACTGCCTGGCCTCGTGGCCCGAGCCGCTGTGCTGGGTGGACAGTCGCACCACACCCTCCGTGGGGCGCGACCCGTTGCCGTTGGTGGCCTTTCCGGTGGGCGGCCTGTACCGCAATGAAATGCTGCAGCACCTGGAAGTGGGCGGTTGGCGCTGGCGTATCGGTTACTCCAGCGCGAGTTTGGCCAGCGTATGTTCGGCAGTGGCGGCGGGGTTGGGGGTGAGTCTGTTGCCGCGCCGGGTAGTGCAGCCAGGGCATATGGAGCTGGGGCCTGACAGCGGTTTGCCCGAGGTGCAAGGCGTGCGTCTGGCGTTGTATGCCCGCCATGGCCTGAGTGCGGCGGGGCAATGCTTACAGGCTCAGTTGTTCGAATTGTGCGAGAAGTGAAGTGAAGGCAGATCGGGTAGAATTTTGAATTTTTGGTTATTAATAAATAGCTTCTTATTCCTTAACGAATATAACCCCCGTCCCTATACTGCTCAGCAACGTTAAACGCTGCAGGAGGGCACACCCATGCACAGCGAGTTGGTTCGTTACCTGATCGTGCCGGGCTGGCAAGGATCGCCAGAAGATCATTGGCAGAGTCACTGGCAGAACAGCCTGCCCAACAGCACCCGCGTGGAGCAGGCCGATTGGTTGACGCCGCGCCGCGAAGACTGGGTAGCCGCGCTGGCCGAGGCGATCGCCGCCGACAGCACGCCAGTGATTCTGATCGCCCATAGCCTGGGCTGCATCACCGTGGCCCATTGGGCCGCTACCGCGCCGCTGCATTTTCTGCGGCAGGTGCGCGGTGCCTTGCTGGTGGCGCCGGCGGATGTGGAACGCCCGGCCTGCTCGCCGGCCTTGCGCAACTTTGCGCCGATCCCTACCGACCTGTTGCCGTTCCCCAGCCAGGTGGTCAGCTCCGACAACGACAGTGCCGTCAGTGCCCCTCGGGCCTTGGAGTTGGCGCGCAACTGGGGAGCTGAAGCCGGGATCCTGGCCGGTGCCGGGCATATTAATGTGAAGTCCGGCCACCAGCGCTGGGAGCAGGGTTTCGCTTACCTCTATCGCCTGCAAAGTCGCCTTGAGCATCACGCCCGGCGCAGTGCCTGATCATTTTTTTAACGCCCCCGTCCCGCAGTGGATAGGGGCGGGAGCCTGTCATGAGTCTGCATGAAACCTTCGGCCAGCCACTGCTGACCTTCCCCGACGCGGAAAAAAGCCCGCTGAGCATCCGCGCCAAGGCCCTGGTGTTTGTCGACCCGCGCTCGCGCAAGCTGCGCGAAGACCTGGAAGCGCTCGCGCCGCGTGCCTTGCCCGTACTGATCCGCGGCGAAACCGGCAGCGGTAAAGAGCTGCTGGCGCGGCATATTCACCGTGGCAGTGACCGCAGTGGCTTGTTCGTTTCGGTCAATTGCGGCGCGATCAGCCCCACCTACGCCGATGCCGAGCTGTTCGGCTACGCCGCCGGCAGTCACAGCGGCGCCGCCAGCAGCCGCGCCGGTTGGTTCGGCTCGGCCAATGGCGGCACCTTGTACCTGGACGAGATCGGCGACCTGCCGTTGCCGATCCAGGTCAAATTGCTCGCCGCGCTGGAAAACCACGAAGTCACCCGCGTCGGGGCTCATCAACCGAGCCCGGTGGACGTGCGCCTGGTGGCCGCTACCAGCATCGACCTGGCCCAGGCCGTGGCGGCCGGCAAGTTCCATGAGCGGCTCTTCCACTATTTGAGCGAAGGCCGGCTGGACCTGCCGGCGTTGCGTGAGCGGGTGGGGGATATTCTGTCCCTGGCCGAATACTTCCTGGGCATCTACAGTCAGCGCCTGGACTTGCCGGTGCCGCTGATCAGCGAGGCTGCGCAGCGCGTACTGGAACATCACAGTTGGCCAGGCAATACCCGTGAGCTGGAAAACGTTATTCACTTCGCGTTGCTGGTCAGTAGCGGCGACGAAATTTTGCCCGAGCACCTGAACCTGCCGGTGGTGGATTCGCCTCTGGAGCAAGTGCGGCGGATCTATGCCCAAGCCAGCCCAGCGGAGCAGGCAACGTTGCGCCAATTCCTACATGAGCAAAATGGAATATCAACGTGAATAAAAGATATTGTTCGGGAATAAAAAATCTAGGTATTGTCCGTTCCATGCCGCGATAGCACTTCGCTGGCACCTCACTTAACAAACGGTCGTCAGAGACGCCCTCCGAATGTCGATAAGGACACTGCATGAAAAAGGTTCTGTTGTTTACCGCACTCGCCGCTGCCCTGACTGCCAGCTTCGCCCAGGCCAACGAGAAACTGGTGGTGGCCGCCACCCCGATCCCGCATGCCGAGATCCTTGAGCTGGTCAAGCCAACCCTGGCCAAAGAAGGCGTGGACCTGGAAATCAAAGTATTTACCGACTATGTGCAGCCCAACGTGCAAGTCGCTGAAAAGCGCCTGGATGCCAACTACTTCCAGACCCTGCCGTACCTGGAAAACTTCAACAAGGGCAAGGGCACCAACCTGGTGACCGTGGTGGGCGTGCACGTTGAACCGTTCGGCGGTTACTCGAAAAAGATCAAGAAAATTGAAGAGCTGAAAGACGGCGCCACCGTGGCCATCCCGAACGAAGGCTCCAACAGCGGCCGTGCCCTGTTGCTGCTGCAGAAAGCCGGTGTGATCACCCTCAAAGACCCGACCAACGCCCTGGCTACACCGAAAGACATCGCCAGCAACCCGAAAAACCTCAAATTCAAAGAGCTGGAATCGGCCTTGCTGCCCCGCGTGCTGGACCAGGTCGACCTGGACCTGATCAACACCAACTACGCCCTGGAAGCCGGCCTGAACCCGGCCAAAGATGCGCTGATCATCGAAGACGCCAAGTCGCCTTACGTGAACTTCCTAGTGGCCCGCCCGGACAACAAAGACAGCGATGCAATCCAGAAACTGTCCAAGGCCCTGACCAGCCCGGAAGTCAAAGCCTTTATCGAGAAGAAGTACAACGGTGCGGTCGTGCCGGCGTTCTGATGTAAGCCAAAACCCCCTTCAAGGTTTCAACGCCGACGGCTCACATAGCGTCGGCGTTTTTTATGTGTGGAATCTGGAGTGCAATCAAAATGTGGGAGGGGCGGTGCGACGATTCGACTTGCCCCTCCCACATTAGATCTTTATCTCACAGTGAAACTTCAGCGTGTCAGAGCGCGCGGCTATTGATCGCCCTGCGCAACGCCACCAACCATTTCACCAGCTCCTGCGGATCAATCGGTTTCGCTTTGTTCATTGTTTATTCCCTCGAAACACAGACCCCGCAACCATAGTCGCCACCCGTTCACTCCGCGAATCCCGAGGTTATCTTTTTGGGTGATATCAATATGCTATTTAGGTATTTAAATTTTACTTTTTATACCTTTAAAGTTCGCGCTACCCGACGTTACCCACGTTGGCTTGGATAGCACGCGCCGCTCTACCCTGCGGCGTCATGGACTGCAAATGACCTTCGATTTCGCTTTTATCCTCAGCACCCTGCCGGCGTTTTTGAACGCTGTGGGTGTCACGCTGCAAGTGGGCCTGATCGCCATCGCCACCTCCTTGCTTGTAGCGCTGATCAACGCGGCGCTGCTGGTGTTTCGCACGCCGTACCTGTCGCGCCTGGTGGCGTTGTACGTTGAGCTGGCGCGTAACACGCCGCTGCTGATTCAGCTGTTTTTCGTGTACTTCGCCTTGCCCGCCCTGGGCGTGAATATCTCCGGGTTTTGGGCCGCGATCATCACCATGACGTTTCTTGGCGGCGCCTACCTCACGGAAGTGCTGCGCGCCGGCGTGGAAGCGGTGCCGCTGGCGCAGATCGAGTCGGGCAAGTCCATCGGCCTGTCCGACTGGCAGCTGCTTCGCCATGTGATTCTGCCCCAGGCCGGCATTCTCAGCCTGCCGGCACTGTTCGCCAATTTCATCTTTTTGCTCAAGGAGACCACCGTAGTTTCTGCGGTGGCGGTGCCGGAAATTCTTTACACCACCAAGAGCTACATCGCCCTCTATTACAAAACCTACGAAATGCTCGCCGTGCTGACGCTGATTTGCGTGCTGTTGTTTTTACCGCTGTCGCTGCTGCTCAGCCGCTTGGAAAGGAGGCTCCAGCATGGCCAGTTCGGGTCTTGAGTTGTTATGGGTGTCGTTGCCGCAACTGGGTAAGGGCGCCGCGCAGACCTTGTCGATCTCGGTGCTGAGCATCGTTTTCAGCACCCTGGGCGGCGTGCTGTATGGCGTGCTGCGCACCTTGAATAACAAGGCGATCAACGCGGTGCTGCGCGTCTATCTGGAACTGTTCCGCGCGATTCCGGTGTTGGTGTGGTTGTACCTGTTGTTTTTCGGGTTGCCGATTTTCTTCGGCCTCAGCCTCCCCAGTTTCTGGTGCGCGGTGCTGGTGCTATCGCTGTGGGGCGCCAGCGAAGTCGGTGAGGTAGTGCGTGGCGCCCTGCACTCGTTGCCCCGCGGCCAGCGCGAGGCGGGCTTGTCGATTGGTTTGTCGGCGCCGCAGTTGTACGGCTACGTGCTGCTGCCACAGGCACTTAAACGCATGACCCCGCCGACCATCAACGTCTACACCCGCATCATCAAGACCAGCTCCCTGGCAGTGCTGATCGGCGTGGTGGACGTGATCAAGGTCGGCCAGCAAATCATCGAGCGCACCTATGAGTCGGTGTTGATCTACGGCGCGCTGTTTCTGTTTTTCTTCTTTATCTGCTACCCGTTGTCGGCCGCCTCCAAGGTGCTGGAACGGCGCTGGGCCCAAGCATGAGCGCATTGATCGAGTTTCAGGGTTTCAACAAATTTTTCGGCGAGCAGCAGGTACTCAAGGGCATCGACCTGAGCGTGCACAGAGGCGAAGTGGTGGTGATCCTCGGCCCCAGCGGCTGCGGCAAAAGCACCTTGCTGCGCTGCCTCAACGGCCTGGAAGTGGCCGACGGCGGCAGCTTGCGGTTTGCCGGCCAGGAGCTGTTGGATAAAAACACCGACTGGCGCCAGGTGCGGCAGGACATCGGCATGGTGTTCCAGAGCTACCACTTGTTCCCGCACATGAGTGTGCTCGACAACCTGCTGCTCGGCCCGCTGAAAGTGCAAAAACGCAACCTGCACGAAGCCCGCGAGCAGGCTGAACAACTGTTGGCGCGTGTCGGCCTGGCGGACAAGCGCGACGCCTTCCCGCGTCAGCTCTCCGGCGGTCAGCAGCAACGTATCGCCATCGTCCGCTCGTTGTGCATGAACCCCCAGGTCATGCTGTTTGACGAAGTCACCGCGGCCCTCGACCCGGAGATGGTCAAGGAAGTACTGGAGGTGATCCAGGGCCTGGCCCGCGAAGGTATGACGCTGCTGATCGTCACCCACGAAATGGCCTTCGCCCGCGCCGTCGCCGACCGCGTGGTGTTCATGGAGGCCGGTCGCATTCTCGAACACAACACCCCCGAGGCATTCTTTACGAACCCGCAGACCGCACGCGCGCAGCAGTTTCTGGAGAAGTTCTCCTTTGTTTCAACACTGCCCAAGAAGATCAAGGAACTGGAACTGCTATGAAAAAACTACTACTGCCCCTGGTGGCCGTCGCCCTGCTGGTCGGCTGCGATAAAAAGGCCGAAGAGCCTGCAAAACCTGTGGCTGCTGCGAGTTACATCGACAAAATCAAGGCGCGCGACAAGCTGATCGTTGGCGTATTCACTGACAAACCGCCGTTCGGCTTTGTAGACGAGGCCGGGCGCTACGTCGGCTTCGATACCGATATTGGCCGTCGTTTCGCCAAGGACCTGCTGGGCGATGAGAACAAAGTCGAATTCGTCGCGGTGGAGCCGGCCAGCCGTATTCCGTTCCTGCAAAGCGACAAGGTCGACCTGATCCTGGCCAACATGACCGTCACCCCGGAGCGCAAGGAAGCGGTGGACTTCACCCACCCCAACCTGAAAGTCGCGGTGCAGGCCTTGGTGCCCAACGATAGCCCGGTCAAGCACCTGGATGACCTGGCGACCCGCACCCTCATCGTCACCACCGGCACCACCGCCGATATTTGGCTGACCAAAAACCACCCGGACTGGAAACTGCTCAAGTTCGAGAAGAATTCAGAATCCCTGCAAGCGCTGGCGGCCGGTCGCGGCGATGCCTACGCCCAGGACAACCTGGTGCTGTTCAGCTGGGCCAAGCAGAACCCAGGCTACCGCGTGCTGGAAGAGAAGCTCGGCGACGAGGCGCCAATTGCGCCGGCAGTGAAGAAGGGCAATATCGAACTGCGTGATTGGGTGAACGCCGAGTTGGCGAAGTTGGGCGAGGAGAAATTTCTGCTCAAACTGTATGACCAATACGTACGTAAAGAACTGAGCGATGACACCCCGCCTGACAGTGTGATTGTCGAAGGCGGCAAATGGCAGGGCTAGTTCTGCGCTGACTGTTGTACCGCTATCGGGGGCAAGCCCCCTCCCACATTTGAATGTATTCATAAATCAAAGTGTGGGAGGGGGCTTGCCCCCGATGAGGCCGGTGAAATCACCTCAATACTCTCTTCCCCATGCAGATAAGGAACCCTGATCTAAGCTGACAGTCGCATACACACTGGCACGTCGGCATCACGCAAAAGGAGACTGCATGGGCGGTCGTATTTCCACTTGTATATTCGGTCTTGGCTTAGTCGCGTTCTTGAGCGGTTGCGGTCAGGAAAACACCGAGCCCAAGGCGCATTCCCGGGTGTTTGTGCAAACCGTGGAGCCAGCGGATTTCGCCGCGGCGGTCACGCTGACCGGGGATATCCAGGCGCGGGTGCAAACCGATCTGTCCTTTCGCGTGGGCGGCAAGATCATCCAGCGCATGGTAGATGTGGGTGACCGCGTCAGCGCCAAGCAAGTGCTGGCCAGGCTCGATCCCAAAGACTTGCAGACCAACGTCGATTCGGCCCAGGCCCAGGTCGTGGCTGAACAGGCGCGGGTCAAGCAGACAGCGGCGGCCTTTGTGCGCCAGGAAAAACTCCTGCCCAAGGGCTACACCAGCCGCAGCGAATACGACTCGGCCCAGGCGGCGTTGCGCAGCAGCCAAAGCGCTTTGGCCGCCGCCCAGGCGCAGCTGGCCAATGCCCGTGAACAACTGGGCTACACCGCGCTGGTGGCCGATGCGCCGGGTGTGATCACCGCGCGCCAGGCCGAGGTAGGCCAAGTGGTGCAGGCCACCGTGCCGATTTTCAGCCTGGCCCGCGACGGCGAGCGCGATGCGGTGTTCAACGTATATGAATCGCTGCTGGTCGAACCGTCGACCGATACGCCGATCACCGTCAGCCTGCTGGACAACCCAAGCATTCAGGTGCAGGGCAAGGTGCGCGAAGTCACTCCCGCCGTGGCCGCCAACACCGGCACCGTGCAAGTGAAAATCGCCCTGCAGGCGCTGCCCGAAGGCATGCACTTGGGCTCGGTTGTCAGCGCCACTGCCAATGGCCCGGCCAAGGCCAGTGTGGAACTGCCGTGGTCGGCCCTCACCAAGGACCTCAACGAACCGGCGGTGTGGCTGGTGGACGGCGACGGCAAGGTGCAGCTGCATAAAGTCACCGTGGCCCGCTATCTCACTGGCAAAGTCATCCTCAGCGAGGGTCTCAAGGGCGGTGAAAAAGTCGTGGTGGCCGGCGGGCAATTGTTGCACCCCGGTATGCAGGTCGAGATTGCCCAGCCAGGAGCCCAGCCATGAAGCGTCTGGTATTGATGCTCGCCGCCGGCCTGTTGCTGGCGGCCTGCTCCAAAGAAGAGCCCGCGCCCGAGCCGGTGCGCCCGGTGCTGTCGATGCAAGTAAAGGCTGAAGACCAAGAAAACCTCGGCCGCTTCGCCGGCACCATCCAGGCCCGTTACGAAAGTAACCTGGGCTTTCGCGTGCCCGGCCGCATCGCCCGTCGCCTGGTGGATGTGGGCGCCGAAGTGGAGAAGGGCGCCTTGCTGGCCGTGCTCGACCCCACCGACCAGCAGAACCAGTTGCGCGCCGCCCAGGGCGACCTGGCGCGGGTGCAGGCGCAATTTATCAATGCCCAGGCCAATGCCCGGCGCCAGCAGGAACTGTTCAACCGTGGCGTCGGCGCCCAGGCCCAGTTGGATGTGGCCCTGACCGACCTGAAAACCACCCAGGCCTCCCTCGACCAGGCTCAGGCCTCGGTCAACCAGGCCAAGGATCAGCTCAATTACGCCGAACTGCGCACCGACCACGCCGGCATCGTCACCGCCTGGAATGCCGAGGCCGGCCAGGTGGTCAGCGCCGGCCAACAAGTGGTAACCCTGGCGCGCCCGGATATCAAGGAAGCGGTGATCGACCTGCCCGCCGGCCTGGCCGAGCGCCTGCCGCCGGATGGGGTGTTTCTGGTTGCCGGGCAACTGGACCCGAGCATCAATACCACCGCCACCGTGCGTGAAATCGAGCCCCAGGCCCAGAGCGCCACGCGCACCCGTCGCGCGCGCCTGACGCTGGCCGAAACACCACCAGCGTTCCGCCTCGGCACCGCCATCAGCGTCACCCTGAGCACCGCCATTGAGCCGCGCATCGAGCTGCCGGTGAGCGCCTTGCAGGAGGTGGACGGCGCCACTCGCATCTGGCTGCTCGACACGCAAAACCAGAGCGTGCAGCCGCGCGACGTCACGGTGATCAGCCGCGAGGCCGGCAGCGCCTTGATCAACGGCGGCGTCAAACCCGGCGAGCGCATCGTCACCGCCGGCGTGAACAGCCTGAAGCCCGGGCAGAAAGTCAAAATCGACGAGGACAGCCCGCGATGAAAGGCAGCTTCAACTTATCCGACTGGGCCCTCAAGCATCAGTCCTTCGTCTGGTACCTGATGTTCGTCGCGCTGCTGATGGGCGTGTTCTCCTATATGAACCTGGGGCGCGAAGAAGACCCGTCGTTCACCATCAAGACCATGGTGATCCAGACCCGCTGGCCGGGCGCAACCCAAGAAGAAACCCTCAAGCAGGTCACCGACCGCATCGAGAAAAAACTCGAAGAACTCGACTCTCTGGATTACGTGAAAAGCTACACGCGGCCAGGCGAGTCCACGGTGTTCGTATTCCTCAAGGACACCACCAGCGCCAAGGCCATCCCCGAAATCTGGTACCAGGTGCGCAAGAAGATCGACGATATTCGCGGAACCTTCCCCCAGGGCTTGCAGGGGCCTTCGTTCAACGATGAGTTCGGTGACGTGTTCGGGTCGGTGTACGCCTTCACCGGCGACGGTCTGTCGATGCGCCAACTGCGTGACTACGTGGAACAGGTGCGTGCCGAAATCCGGGCAGTGCCGGGGCTGGGCAAGGTCGAGATGATCGGCCAGCAGGACGAAGTGATTTACCTGAATTTCTCCACGCGCAAACTGGCGGCCCTGGGTATCGACCAGCGCCAAGTGGTGCAGAGCCTGCAATCCCAGAACGCCGTGACCCCGGCCGGGGTGATCGAAGCCGGACCGGAGCGTATTTCGGTGCGCACCTCGGGGCAGTTCGCCTCGGAGAAGGACCTGGCCGACGTCAACCTGCGCCTCAACGACCGTTTCTATCGCCTGGCGGATATCGCCGAGATCAGCCGTGGCTACGTCGACCCGGCGCGGCCGATGTTCCGTTTCAACGGCAAGCCCGCCATCGGGTTGGCCATCGCCATGCAGAAGGGCGGCAATATCCAGTCGTTCGGCAAAGCCTTGCATGAGCGCATGGACGAGCTGACCGCCGACCTGCCGGTGGGCGTCGGCGTGCATAAGGTTTCCGACCAGGCCGAAGTAGTGGAAGAAGCCGTGGGCGGCTTTACCAGTGCGTTGTTCGAGGCGGTGATCATCGTGCTGGTGGTGAGTTTTATCAGCCTCGGTCTGCGTGCCGGGCTGGTGGTGGCGTGTTCGATTCCGCTGGTGCTGGCGCTGGTGTTCGTGTTCATGGAATACAGCGGCATCACCATGCAGCGCGTGTCGCTGGGCGCGTTGATTATCGCCCTCGGCCTGTTGGTGGACGACGCGATGATCACCGTGGAGATGATGATCACGCGCCTGGAAAAAGGCGAAACCAAGGCCCAGGCGGCCACTTACGCTTACACCTCGACCGCGTTCCCGATGCTCACCGGTACGCTGGTCACCGTGGCCGGCTTTGTGCCCATCGGCCTCAATGCCAGCTCGGCAGGGGAATACACCTTCACCCTGTTCGCGGTGATCGCCGTGGCGATGCTGGTGTCGTGGGTGGTGGCGGTGTTGTTTGCGCCGGTGATCGGCGTGCATATCCTCAGCGCCAATGTGAAGCCGCACAACGCCGAGCCTGGGCGCATTGGCCGGGGTTTCAATCGCGGCATGCTGTGGGCGATGCGCAACCGCTGGTGGGCCATTGGCATCACCGTGGGGTTGTTCGTGGCGTCGGTGTTCTCCATGCAGTTCGTGCAGAACCAGTTCTTCCCGTCGTCGGATCGCCCGGAAATCCTGGTGGACCTCAACCTGCCGCAGAACGCTTCGATCAACGAGACGCGCAAGGCCGTCGACCGCCTGGAAGCGATCATCAAGGACGACCCGGACATCGCCCGTTGGAGCACTTACATCGGCCAGGGCGCGATTCGTTTCTACCTGCCCCTCGACCAGCAACTGGAAAACCCTTACTACGCACAGTTGGTAATCGTCAGCAAAGGCCTGGAAGAACGCGGCGCGTTGATCGCACGCCTGCAGAAGCGTCTGCGCGATGACTTCGTCGGTATCGGCAGTTATGTGCAGCCGCTGGAAATGGGCCCGCCGGTAGGGCGTCCGATTCAGTATCGGGTGTCCGGCAAAGACACCGACCAGGTACGCAAACACGCCATCGAACTGGCGACTCTGCTGGATAAAAACACCCACTTGGGCGAGATCATTTACGACTGGAACGAGCCAGGCAAAGTGCTGCGCATCGACATCGCCCAGGACAAGGCGCGGCAATTGGGGCTGTCCTCCGAAGATGTCGCGCAGTTGATGAACAGCGTAGTCAGCGGCGCGTCGGTGACCCAGGTGCACGACGATATCTACCTGATCAACGTGGTCGGCCGCGCCGAAGACGCAGAGCGCGGCACGCCGGAAACCCTGCAGAATTTGCAGATCGTCACGCCCAACGGCACGTCGATCCCGCTGCTAGCGTTTGCCACCGTGCGCTATGAGCTGGAGCAGCCGCTGGTGTGGCGTCGCGACCGCTTGCCGACCATCACCATCAAGGCCTCAGTGCGCGATGAGATGCAGCCGACCGACCTGGTCAAGCAGCTCAAGCCGGAGATCGACAAGTTCAGCGCCGGCCTGCCGGTGGGTTACAAAGTCGCCACCGGCGGTACCGTGGAAGAAAGCGGCAAGGCCCAGGGCCCGATCGCCAGCGTGGTGCCGCTGATGCTGTTTTTGATGGCGACGTTCCTGATGATCCAGTTGCACAGCGTGCAGAAGATGTTCCTGGTGGCCAGTGTTGCGCCGCTGGGGCTGATCGGCGTGGTGCTGGCCCTGATTCCCACCGGCACGCCCATGGGTTTTGTGGCGATCCTCGGCATCCTGGCGTTGATCGGCATCATCATCCGTAACTCGGTGATCCTGGTGACGCAGATCGACGCCTATGAGCGCGACGGCTACACGCCGTGGGATGCCGTGGTGGAGGCTACCGAGCACCGCCGTCGGCCGATTCTGCTCACGGCCGCTGCGGCGAGCCTGGGCATGATCCCGATTGCCCGCGAAGTGTTCTGGGGGCCGATGGCGTACGCGATGATCGGCGGCATCATCATCGCCACCTTGCTGACGCTGCTGTTCCTGCCGGCGCTGTATGTGGCGTGGTACAAGATTCGCGAGCCCAAGCCTGAAGAAAAAACCGTTTAGAAATGGGGGAGGGGGCTTGCACTAATGCCAGTCGCCCTCCTCAGTATTAACTGAAAGAACCGGCTCAAAATGTGGGAGGGGGCTTGCCCCCGATAGCAGTGGTTCAGTCAGCCCAGCTATCATTGACGCATCGCTATCGGGTGCACGCCGAATCGTCGCACCGCCCCCCCACGTTTGATCGTCATCAGGGCATTTGTTACCCCGTCTACCGTTGAGTGTTTTACCCTCTTGGTCTCACTCTTCAACGGTTGCCCACCATGAACCGTCTGCGTCTTACCCTGCTGGTCTTCTGCTTGCTGTCGCCCATGGCGTTTGCCGGCGCCCTATTGGAAAACACGCTGTGGCGCGTCGAACTGGACCCCGCCACCCTGGCGCTGCGGGTGACACCGTCGGGTCAGGCCAGTGTGCAAGCCTCCAGCGGCGTCACCGCGCATGCCGTCAGCGACTTGCAAAGCAGCGCCGAGCAAGCGAGCTGGCAGTGGGACAACGGCGCCTATCGCCTCAGCGCACGCCTTGAGCAGCGCGAGTTGCTGCTGAGCATCACCGCGCGCCAAGCAGGGCATTTGGCATTGCTGCAACAACCGGCAGGGGCCATGGGCAACGGACTGATCTGGCCGTTGGCCGAAGGGCATTACGTGCCCACCGGCAATGCGGTATGGCAAGCGTTCCTGCTGGAGCAGGGCGCGTTCAACACCACCCAGGACCTCAGTCTGCCGCTGTGGGGTATGGATCACGGCGGTTTCACGCTGAACTGGCTGCTCACCAACCCCTACAACAACCGTCTGCAATGGCAAGCTGAAGGTGCCGGTGTGGGGTTGGCGCTGGCCCATGAATTCACCGCGCTGGACCCCAATACCCCGATGACCCTGCGCCTGTACCTGGGCGATGCAGACCCCCTCGCCGGCGCCAAACGCTATCGTCAATGGCTGGTCGAGCAGGGCCGTTATGAGACGCTCGACGACAAGCTGCAACAGACCCCCGAGGCGCAGAAATTGCTGGGCGCCAGCCACGTCTACCTGTGGGGCAATGACCTGCTGGCGCCGAACGATGTGCGTGACTGGCCGCTGTTGCTCAAGCGGCTGCGCGCCCATGCACTCAAGGCGTTGTTGGACAAGGAAGCCACGCAGATCCTGGCGCAATCCCGCCCGTTGAATCCCTACGAGCAGAGCGTGGTGCTGCGCAGCCTCAACGCGGCGATCAATAAAAAGGCGCGGCAGAGCTGGCAAGTCGACGAGCCGGACATGACCCGACTGGCCGCACGTTATGGCGAGCTGCGCGCAGAACTGGCCGTGGCGTTCGCCGGGGCGTTGAGCGCCGACCCGGCCACCTGGGGCGGCAAGACCCTTCAAACCCTGCGCAACAGCGGCCTGCCGCGTTTGCTGGTGACCCTGGGCGAAGGCTGGGAGGGCGGCCTCTGGCACCCCGAAGCGATTCGCGCCGCAGTGCAGGCCGGCTACTTGATGGCCCCTTACGACTCCTACGAAACCGCACTGTCGGCCACGGAAAACCCGGACTGGACCACCGCCCACCTGGGCCGCAAGGCGTATCGCGACTGCGCCATCGTGTTGCAAGACGGCACATACAAAAGCGGTTTCCAGAAATCCGGCCACTACACCGACCCGCGCTGCATGCGGCCGCTGCTGGAGGCGCGAGTGAAGGCAGTGCAGGCTAAGGCCGGTTTCAATGCCTGGTTTCTGGATGCCTACGCCACCAGCATGCTGTTCGATAGCTACCGCGCTGGCGCGCCGATGACCCAGGCGCAAAACGCCGCGGGTAATATCGACGCCGTGCGCTGGCTCAATACCGTGCTGAAGTTACCCACAGGCTCCGAAGACGGTAACGCTGTCACCGCCCAGGGCATCCTGTTCGCCCATGGCATGCAGACACCGGTGCTTGGTTGGGGCGACCGTGAGATGACCCAGGACAAGCATTCGCCGTACTACGTCGGCAACTGGTACCCGCCCGAACAACCGGCGGTGTTTTTCAAGCCGGTGCCATTGAAAGCGTCGCTGCGCAGCGTGTATTTCGATCCGACCCTGCGCCTGCCGTTATATCAGGCGGTGTTACATGGCTCGGTGATCACCACCCATCACTGGTTGTTCGACAGCCTCAAACTGAGCAACGTACGGGCCGAGAACGAACTGACCCAACTGCTCTACAACGTGCCGCCGCTGTATCACCTGAGCGCCGCCACCCTGGCGCAGCGCTTGCCGGCGATCCAGCGCCAGGACGCATTTTTCCGTCCGTTGCACCAGCGCCTGGCGACCCAGGCCATGACTGATTTTCGCTGGCTGACGGCGGATAGGCAGCTGCAACAGACCACCTTTGCCGATGGCACGCGGTTGGTGGCAAATTTCTCCGCTACCGGAAGAGAAGGCTATGCCTCGCGCAGTGTCACCGCACTGCCGGTGGGTGCGGCGCCGGTGGTGTATCAGGTGCAGTAAATGTGGGAGGGGGCTTGTTGTGGTGAGCAGGCTTGCCCTGCGCTGGGCTGCGAAGCGGCCCTAAAACCTGGCAACCGCTTTTGCCTGGCACACCGCAGTGTCTGTAGAGAGGGGGTCGA
>NZ_JAEILC010000095.1:0-119987 GCF_016307435.1 Pseudomonas sp. S4_EA_1b
GTGTAATTGTTGTCTGAATAGGTCCTAGCAGGATGTTTGACGTCTACGCCAAACTCACTTTTTATAAAATTGGGGATGAACTCATCATCTTGTCTTATTTCGTTTCCATATTTTAAACGAATACTGCTAAAAATCGCCCAGTCGGCCTGATGCGACGTAGTGGTGGGTCCATCATATTTCAATAAATCGGCTATAAACTTTGAATAAGCTAGGCTAAACGAGTCAGATCCCACGAACATAAACTGATATTTTCGGCTGCACACCCCGAGTTTTGAAAGCTGATGATTATTCATAGGCATTGAGCATGTGGTACATGTATCCATCAGTTTTAGATTATGAATGCTGCAGACTCGAACGGACGCGGGGACATGCCTACGGTGAACGTATGCTGTGCCATAGCTTTCAAAATCCTCTAATACGCAACTTGGACAAATTTTCTTCCACTCCCGTGGGGTCACAACTATATCTGCTCTGGTGCGCCCAAGTGCTGTAGTCAGGGGGTATAAAGTGAAGTTCTGAAGAACTTCTTCAGAAACGTGTCGTTCTGTGAAGAAGTGAGGGAATTGAAAGATGGCATGGTTTCGCCATTCACATTTATCCCCAAGGGCGTAACCGAATCCTTTTCTCGGCACTGGTTTTATGTAGAAATCTTTCTCCGTCAGATTTTTGAGGCCCAGCATCTCATTCCCTCTCTGCAGTGCCGACGCTACGTACTCTCCAGGGAAAGGTGTGAAAATCTTCATCAATTATTCCGTAATCGGCCTTCCGTGTCAGTGCTGCAGGCGCATAAGCTGGCTATTCACCTTGATCGTTATCCGTTTGCTCATTTACCTGATTTTACTAGACTACTGCCCGGTCGGTCAGCGGTCTCATTTTGGGATGATGCCGCCGGTGGTGAGTTTTTTAGATGGCGATTTTGGTACGCATCATATTTTGAGGCTGCCAATACACGCTATTTCTAGGCTACGACGCCGTTCTGCTCTGGGTTTCTTCTTGAGTTTAGAATGCCTTTGAAAATTCATCCTTCAACGATCTTGGTATCGTTGTCAGAGATGGCTTCTTCAGGACTCTGGTGGATGTCTTAGGCGGATGATAAGCGGCATCAGTGAACCTGACTTGCGAGGATGCAAATGAAGGGACGTCGTAAGGCTAAAACTGACAAATGGCGTATGCGCGATCAGTTCATTCGCGAGGCCCGGACCATACTGGCTTCAAAACCGGACGCCGGCCAGCGTTTTCTGCGTGTCGCGGCGCAGACGGAGCTTGAGGAGCCTGTCGGACTACTTGCTGGTAGCCTCGAGGCACCGGAAGGAATTCCAACAAAAAAACACTAGCTCGTTAACTGAGATGTAGCAGTTACCCGAGCCAAAAACCTATTCTGGTTAGCGGTCCTCAGTTCCTATCTCAAAGGGATGCGCAAGCAGCTGATTGCAGCTTATTTTACCGAGCGTCCAGTTCTGAAATAGTTGTCCTCAGGTTTCAGGTCTTCATGCTATGACGAGATAGGGGGCATGTCGGAGCTACCCGATGACCACAAACTCGCTCGCGGCAGCTACCTGAGTAGCGATACCTGACTTGCTGCCTTTCATCTCAGGATTAAACGCTGGCCGCTAAACTGCTCTGCCATTACCACCAGAGTTGATTGCACGAGCGCACTATGACGGTGTGGCGCGATCCTTGGCTCGTGAACGCAAGCGTAGCGTTGCAGTGCTGATGCTTAGCTACCAGCGCAAATATCCAAATATATCCTGTTGACTATAATTTATAGTCGACAGGATATATTTGGATATGCGCAGGCGTTCCGGGAACACACCTTCCGCACTCCAGCATTAGGGACGATGATGTCCGCGTATTTCTACGCGGACGCGATCGCCCTATCGCCTGGATTTTCATGCGCCAACGACGCTCTTAGCCGAAACCGATCAAAGCCCAGGTCGTTCAGGAATGCCTGCAACCCGGCGCGACCCTCTCCAGCGTTGCCATCGCCCATGACATCAATGCTAATGTCATCTGCAAATGGATGCCGCTCTACCGGGATTAGCCAGCTGCAGCGCCGCCTGCGTTTGTTCCGTCGAAGGCTTCGCCTAAACGGCGGACTAGGGCAGTGGCGGTCATTGAGATACTCGTTGGCGAACTATCAATCACGGTCAAATGACAAATTTACCATCCTGAGTGATGCGCACGCTTTGTGCGTGAGCTTGCCAAATAATCCGCATCGACGCCATCTGGTTCGCCATTGAGCCCATGGATAAGCTCGCCGGCACAAAGACCGAGTTGGCTAGGGTGCATAACCACCTACAACGCTACTTAAACAACTCAGATCGCTTAACCACGTAGCCCACAGGCTTTTTTTGCTTTTCGATAACACCCTCTTCAACAAGGCGCTGAAGCCATGCCTTTGCCTGCCCATTTGTCACGTCTAAAGCCGCAGCAATATCAGCATCTTTTGTCGGGGTTATCAGTAGCTTTTTAATCAGATCTCTTACCGTAGCAAAAAGTAAATCCGCGTGATCCACTTGTACCCTTGGGAAGGAATCCATTACTTCAGACACAACTTTCAACGTTGGCTCAACAGCATCTCTGCCGACGCAATTACTTATAGGAAGTAGAGGTTCACAAGACGCTTCTAACGAAGTCTGCGACTCTGTCATTGGCTCAGACACCGACAAGCTCTCTATTTCATCAGCGGACGATAATGAGAGTTTTGGTTGCTGAGGCGCGTCTGTGCTAGAAACCTTGATCGCAAATATTTGGTTAAAGGCTTCGACATCCTGAGGATTCGGCCAAAGTATCGCCCCCCGATTACCCAAAGCATCAAGGCCGGTAGAGGGCTCACCCGTTGATCGAATAAATACAGGCACATACTGGAGCTTATCCAGCTGCTCCACAGCACCAGCCCATGTCCCGCCTTTGTTATGGTCCGTGTTCACGACCAAGGATGCATCGGCCAGCGCATAAATGAGTTTATTACGCTGCATAGCATGACCAACGTTGAAGCCGGCATTAGGATCATAAGCAGAAACTAGAACTAATTTTCCATCACGCAAGGAATTCCTTTCCTCACGACTCATGGCAGTTCGCTCTAAGTTTTCCGCTAGAACACCAATGACCTTGCCACCCGACTGCAATGCACCCCGCATTGCAGCCAGATCAGCCCCCCTAGCCCCTCCCGATATAAGTGTTCTGTTGGCACAAGCTGCCAGCCCTCCGATGGACATGGTGTAGTCGACTAATGCGTCGTCGATTTTCCTCGACCCGACGACAGCGAGCCCACCCGATTCAAGCAGCGAAATATCTCCACACCCGTAGAGCACTGCTGGCGCATCAGCACGAAGACGAGCTTTGAGACGTCGCGGATACTCAGGGTCAGCTCGACTAATGACCCAGATAGCCCGTGTCTGCCACCGCTCGACTACCTGGCTCAACAAGAAGCCCCGTCCCAGCAGCCGTTGTAGTCGACTTTCATCTGCTATTGGCCGACATAAACGAAGAATCTCAGTGGATTCCGCGGTAAGAAGATCGGCAGGTTGTTTCTGGATCTGGTGTAAATGACTAGCTAAACGCTTGTATTCGGCAGGCGATAGTAGGTCTGGCGATTGCACGCCACGTCCAACAATTAGTGGTGCCGTAAGCAACAGTATCGCCTGCGTATTGGGTGAAAGAGGTGACATCATTCATCGTGGCCAGTTAGTGAAAGGGCCATAGGCCAAACCTCATCGCAACCGGCCTCTCGTAACAGCCAAGCTGCGACAGTTAGAGTCCATCGAGAATTGACGATGTCGTCAACCAAGAGCACCGGTCCCGCGTGAATTATCTGATCGATTTTAAGCGACCCATCAATGTTGCGGGCCTGCTGAGTAGAGTTTGCCATGGTTTTTTGCTCCGGCCTGTCCTCCGTCTTCGCGAGAACATTGTAAAAAGGTAGGCCTAACGCACTGGCTAGCCTTTTTGCAAAATTGGGTACGATCTCTGGATGCTTCAGAGACGGAATCGCAGCAACCCATTCCGGAGCGGGAGTTGGCCCCCAGTTTTTAATCATTTCGACACATGCCTGAACAAGCTCATCGGAAAAATAGCCGTCAAGATATCTATTATCTCGCACAATTCTGCCCCAACCGGCGTCTCCCCATATACAAAGAGCCTTACCGGGCTGGGCTTGACGATTGGCCGGAATAAGCCCCCTTACGCCATACAGCGGCATTCCGCCGTCAGGCCACTTTTTGCGAGGCTCGATGGGAAGACTCGTACGCCGCAGGAAGGCGACCGCAGCTTTGACCAAACCAACGCTCACTGTACTGGGCAATGGAGGTAGAGCTGGCTTCTTGACCGTACCGGGGACTCCGTCCAGTGCATCAATCAAAAACGCCATATGTTGGCCGAATGGTAATCCGACATAGTCCCTCATTTGCTGGTGCTCACCCTGTCGCAGCGAAGTAAGCCGCTCTGCGCGATCCCAAAAGCTTTGATTAAGGTTTGCCGCGGTAAGCTGCCACTTAGCACCTTGTTTAGCTATAGGCGCTGGCGCCTCCAGCGAAAGCAACGCCACAGTTTTTTCGACCCGGCCCTTACTCAAATTGACTTTGCTGAGCAGTTCCGGGACAGATAAACCATCAGGTGCATCTTCAAGCGCACCTAGAACCTCCGCGACCTCCTCTTGCGTCGGGAAAGCGCTACGGATAAACCAATCGGTGATTTCAGTCTCCTCCTCACCACTGAGTAGCACACCGTAGGCAGCATCTAACGCACGCCCCGCACGACCAACTTGCTGGTAGTAGGCGACCACGGAACCTGGCATTTGATAATGGATCACAAATGCTAGATCGGGCTTGTCATAACCCATGCCCAACGCCTGTGTCGCGACAAGAGCCTTGACTTCATTGTTAGACAGGGCAAGCTCAAATTCCTCCCGACGATCACCAGTCTGCCCTGTATAGGCTTCGACGTTAAAGCCTTGAGATTTCAACCATCCCGCTACTAGCAGAGCATCTCGCACAGTCAATGTGTAAATAATGCCGTGCCCATTCAATGCGGCCAACCTTTCAGCAAGCCACGCAAGACGCTCTTCTTGGCGAGGAAGGCGGATGGTTTGTAACGAAAGCGGTGCACGATTGAGATCTCCACAGACAACCTCAATGTTGGGACCAAGCACCGCCTTTAAGTCATCCATAACCCGATTGTTTGCCGTGGCGGTGGTAGCAAGCAAACGAAGGTTGGGGGGCATAATTTTGACCATCCGCTCCAGCAATCGATAGTGTGGGCGGAAGTCGTGCCCCCAATCGGAGATGCAATGCGCCTCATCGATAACTAGCAGGGAGATTCGTGCAGCGACCAGCGCCAGAACCTGGGTACGGAAACGCTCATTAGCGAGGCGTTCGGGCGATATCAGGAGGATATCAATGCCACCAGCAATAAGCTGGCCTTCAATCGCAGCCCAATCCTCCCTGTTGTCTGAGTTAATCGTGGCCGCTCGCACACCCATTCGCTCTGCCGCTACAACCTGATTTCGCATCAAAGCTAGTAATGGCGAGATCAGTAACGCGGGTCCAGCGCCAGCCTCCCTTAGCAGCTTAGTAGCAATGAAATATACGAAGCTCTTACCCCAGCCGGTTTTCTGAACGACTAACAAGCGCTCCTTACCTTCGACGATGTGGCGTATAGCTTCTTCTTGGCCATCCCGGAAGGCAGCATCGAGTCGTCCCGAACCTAAACGCAGGAGCTCCAAAGCACGCGCTGCATTATATTCCATGGTATTGCTCTCCATTTACCGTCAGATAGGTGATTGCTGATCCGCTGAGCAAGGTTCGAGTCATCCACTTTTCTCAATCCGCTAACTCGCAACGGACGGAGGGCAGGAGCCCCTCACCGCCTCGCATACCCTATCAGAGCGTGTCGGACGGTGCAGGCCACTTCGAGCAGCATTTTTTTGCGAGGAATGCCTGCATGCCGAATGCGGTACCGAACCCATGCTAGAAGGCGTCTGACCTCTCCCTAAAAAGCCCGCAACCACTGGAATTTTCATTGGAGGGGTCGCGGTAGGGACGGCAGTTACCTGCCGCACCCCGCACAGATCCGAACGTGCGGAACTACCGCAACGGCTCCTGCCTGGGTACGGGACGCGGAGCGATCCTCGGGATATGGCTGTGCATTTCTGTGGCTTGGTATATAGAGGTCGGCAAGGCATCCGTAGCGTGACCACTGAAGTCGGTTACAATGCTTAACAGCCCAAATGCTCTGCTGTCAGAAGCCTGATGACGGCGAGCTCGAAATATGGATATTTCAATGCTCTGCTCTGTTGCATCTAAATCCCTCATACCTCTGTTCGCCTGTCACCGAGCATTTGCTCAGTATGCGGGCACTTTGGCGCGCGCCGCCGATAGGAATCGCGACTGGCTATGAATTACTTTTTCGAAACGGCGGCTAACATTCTTGGCAACACCAAGCTGCGTACGCCCCAAATTGAGGCATACATCAAGGCACAGGATCACTTCGCTAGCTCTGGCGAAGATGCGCTGATTGTGCTGCCCACCGGAACCGGGAAAAGTGGGCTGATCTCCATCGTACCCTTTGGGCTGGCCAACGGCAGGGTATTGATCGTAACGCCTAATCTCGTAACGAAGCAGAGCATCCGCAAGACCCAAGAGCTTCTGGAAGACAATTTCTGGATCAATCAGGACATTATTTTCAGTGCTGATGATCTTCCAGTTATCTGTGAGTACAACTCCAAGACTCTCTCCTCTAGCTTGGAGCAGAGCCATTTCGTCTTCTCAAACATTCAGCAGATCCATAGCGAGCGGGCGGGGTGCTTAACCAAGCGCGTGTCGCGAGACTTCTTCGATCTCATCATCATCGATGAGGGTCACCATGCCCCGGCCGAGACGTGGCAAAGAACGCTTGGATATTTCGCGAAGGCCAAAAAGATTTTCATCACTGGCACCCCTTTCCGTGGTGACAAACAAGAAGTCCCAGGAAAGCTGATCCACGAAACGCCTCTCTCCGAAGTCATGCGGGATCGGTACGTCAAGTGGTTGAGGAAAGAGACCGTCAATGCGCACGAACTCTACTTTACCTTGGCAGAGCAGCCGGATGTTCGCCTGTCTAAGGATGAGGTTCTTGCCTTGAAGGACAAGGAGTGGCTAGAACGAAGCGTAGCGCTCTCACCTGAATGCTCTATGGATGTGATTGAGCGAAGCATAGCCAATCTTAGCGAGCTACGTAAGGTATCGCCAAAAGTGCCGCATAAGATCCTTGCTGTTGGGTGCAGCATTTCACATGCGGTAGACCTCCAGACCTGGTACGAGTCCAAGAGCCTGACTGCGGCTATCGTGCACAGCGATATGGAGCAGTCAGATCTTGATGCAGCCTTCCGGGCGATCGACAACCACGAGTGCGACGTTGTCATTTCCGTGAACATGCTCATGGAGGGCTATGACCATCGCTACCTCACAGTGCTTGCCTTGTTCCGTCCCTATCGCAGCATCAACGCGTTTGCGCAGATCGTCGGCCGTGTGCTTCGTGCAATCCCGGCTGAAGAGATCACAGCCTTTGAGGTGGACAACAATGCGGTAGTGATTTATCACGAGGAAACTGGTCTGGATTCGATGTGGGGCTCTTTCCAGAAAGAAGTCGACCGTGCCCAGCATCAACGAACGCGCGAGTACACCATCACCGACACAGAGTACACGAGGAAAGAACATTCCTTAGCCGGCGTCACCTCATCTGATGCGTTCGTGAGCGATCAAGACTCCTACCTAGATGACCTCGATTTCAACAAGATTTTTTTCGAAAAACGGGCTGAAATCGACTCCATCGCGACCCAAAAGCTGCAGGCCATGTCTGCGCTTGCAGATTACGATGAAGCCACCTTGGCGCAGTTCAAGAGCCTCATCATCAATGCTGAAACCAGGAAGGCTGCTCAGACGATTGACCCCAATCTTGTGGCAAAACGACCTGAAATCGCCCGAAAGCAACTACGCGAGATACTCACAAAAAAGGCCCAAGATGAAGTCGCGACGCTGCTCAGCGACCTCGGGATCGACGAGAAAGCGTCTACTCTTTATCCGAAATTCAGCCGCCACCTAGTGGGAATTCAATCCACCATGCCCAACGACGGTATACTGGTGAGATTTATTAATGCCAAGCTCGTGAAAAAATTCGGTAAGGTCGGTGAACGGGACACAAATGCGCTGTCCAGGTCCATTGAGCATGTCGAGGTAATCATGGCTGAACTGAGGGGTATGTTGAAATGAGTCTCGAATCCATCAAATCGCTTGTTGACGAGCTCACGACCCTCCACGTAACCCGTGGCGTTCAGCCCAGTGAGCTGGTCGACAACCTCTTTGAGGATGAGTATGTCGAGTCATCCGCACGCAAGACCTCTGACGGGCTGATCTTCGAGCTGACCTTCACGGAGGCGGTCGAGGAGGAATCGCCGAGCAAAGTCACGATGCGCTATACCTACGACTGCAACCGGCATCTTGTACGCGTAGAGCAGAAAGTAGCGACTAAGAGATTCTGCGTTCAGTGGGATCGGGCTCGGGCAGTCCAAGAGCGTATTGAGAAGCTGGAAGTGTTGCTTTCTGGCAAGCTTCTTCATGCACGGGTAGCTCGAATACTGGCGACTATACCCAAAGACTACCTTGCGCTCGCCCCTCGGCTTCAACTAGTCGCGTAAACATCCTGCCTTCCTCTCACTGCGGCTGACTCCACCGGTCATGATCTCGCCGCAGTGAACGTCCGCTTCCGAGGGCGCCAGGCAGGGGCCATCACGGAAAAGTCATCGTTCGTGACCAGCCCGAAGTCGTCATATTGTTGCCGCTGATGCTGAGCTGACCCAGCTGCCGAAATTTCGCTGACCTAAGTGTCTACTTCGTAAAGCATCAGCAAGTCTGACTTTGGGCTGAATACTTATGGGGCAACGCCAAGTCGGCAGATGGATCAATTCTGCATCAGCTATAACGCGATGATGGGCACCGGCTCACAATTGGCGTGCACTAGTAGCGCTATCATAGGTGGATTGCTAGCCCTCGGTCGCTGTCGAGGCAGAGCTTGTGGAAGCGTTCAAGCTACTATCAATACTTAGACCAACCCGGGCGGCCATCAAGTTCTTCCAGAAACCCGTCATCGTCATGGACCGCCCGATAGCCGCTCGACACTGGACGGTGATCAAGCTCATCGAAAATGAGGATGGACTGAGTTTGCTTGGTCGGTAGGTGATAGGTGGCTTGCTCGAAGCAAGCGAACCGACAAGCATCATCACTATGGCTCCAATCAGTGCCCTCGGTATCCGCCTCATACAGGCCACCGATCCCAGCTCTGAACGCCTTGGCTGCGGCGGAATTTTGAGGAAGCGGAATACCCCGGTTGATCCACACTCTCGATTCACGAAGGGCCTTCGAACCGATGGAATATTTGACCACGCCATCTTCTGCGACGACGAATGCTACGTGACCATTCGAGGCTTGAGCAAATCTGGAGGCAATGCATGATCGGGAGGCCTGGAACTGCTCGGCCAAATCGGCAAGATGCTCCAAGCTGAAGTCCTTTTCCTCCGCAAGTGGTTGGATCAACCCCCAAGGAACCAAGCACTCCGCAGCGAAGATGTCACAGAGCACCTCCTCCTCGTGGCGCCCCGTGAAGCGCTCCAATTCATCAGCTGGAACTCTCTCGCCATGCTTGGATGGGAGCTCAAGAACGTGGTGCGCGATCTCGTGCAGGATAGTGAAGCGCTGGCGCAGTAAGCTGTCTCTTTCGTTTACCCATATGAATTTCTTTTCGCCGCGCTTGAACGTGCTACCTGCTTCACCATCCTCCAAGTCTTTGCGAGAAACTTTGAAGCCTAGGGATTGGGCGAGCGCCTCTACATCTACTGGCGCTGAAGTGACGCTCGCATCTCTAAGCAGTTTACGAGCTCGAGCCACTACAACAGTTTCGTCCATGAAATCCCTCTCTAGTCCATTTCCAAGAGCATATTGATTCGCTTGAGCCAGGCTTCTTTCGTGGTGGGACGCTCGCCTCGGAAGCTCATTGATGCGGCGTCCTCCAGGACATCCCACGGGAGATCTACGCGGGAAGTCATCAAGTCATAGAGCGCATCGTCGACGGTTACTGACTTAGCCAAGAGACGAAACACCTCACCCTCTCGCTCATCTAGCTCGAGCGCATGGCTCAGGCGCGCGACGACTTCGTCTGAAGGCGCTGCCCGATCTCCTTTCTCCAATCTCCAGATGTAAGCGTGATCCAAGTCGCCTGCACGCTTTTCCAAGTCCCGAAAACTCAGCTCTTTTCGTTCACGCATGGTAGCGATGAACCCGGCCAAATCCATTTTTTTCTCCAACCTATTGCAATGCCCAGACGGGCGGGAGTAGTCTGTTGCCTAGACAGACAACAGCTCGCGATTCATCACTCATGATAAGCGGCTTTTTTTTGAAGTCCACTGTTGTCTGGTTGGACAACGACTCCCGGGTCGTTTTTTAAGATCGGTGGTGTTGTCTGTCTAGGCAACAGCTCATTTGGTTCGGATACGAGGATTTTTCCCTATGTCACAGTTGAACGATTTTGAGGTTGAGGACGTGGCCGCCGCCGTCTTGGCGGGCCGCGCGGTACGGGATCACGGCCCGTACAAAATCGAGCTCGGAAATGATGCTCTGGAATACCGGCCACTGGTGATCGCTGATCCTGTTCCAACCGGGCAGCAAGTATTGGAGGCTGCGGAGCTCCGTCCGGTGGACGAGTACCTGCTGTTTCAGGTTCTCACCAACGGCCACTTGGAGCTGCTCAGCCCTAGTGAAACCAGTGACTTGCGCCTGGCCGGCATCGAGAAGTTCCTGGCATTCAAGAGCGACCGTACCTTCCGCTTCTTCATCGATGGACGTGCGCAGGACTGGGGCGCTCAGCGCATTTCTGGTCGCACCTTGAAGCAGTTGGCAGGCGTGGATGCTCAGAAATACGACATCTTCCTGGTCATCCCGGGCGATGACGATGAACTGATTGAGGATCGTGATCTGTTCGACTTGGCGCGCCCTGGTGTCGAGCACTTCGCAGCGGTGGAGATCAACATCAAGGTCTTCGTCAACACGCTGCCTGTGTTCATCCACTCCCGCAGCCTCACCTACTGGGAAGTAGTGCGGCTTGCCTACCCGGAAGCTGAGCCAGGCCCGAATGCCCATTTCACCGTGACCTTTGCCAAGGGGCACGAAGGGAATTCTCTCACCAACCTGGTCGATGGCCAACACGTCCGTATCAAGAAGGGGATGCACTTCAATGTCACACCAACTGATAAGTCGTAGTCCTTACCTCCTGCGCTTGCGCAATGAAGGGTACAACTTGGACACCAAGGAGGGTTACCTCTTGGTTCGGGACGTGCCCTACGTAAATGCTCAGCGCCAGGTTTGCAAAGGCGTGTTGGTCATGGCGCTGAATCTGGTGGCTGATGTTGCGGGCCAACCGAGCGACCATACTGCACATTTCATTGGTGACTGCCCTTGCGATTCGCAAGGGCGTCCCCTCGAGCAAATTATCAACAACAGCAATCTGAATTCGCTGTTGCCAGATCTGGTCGTGAACCATTATTTCTCGGCCAAGCCCCGCAGTGGCAACTACGCCGATTACTACGAGAAGGTCTCGATCTACGTCTCGATTCTGAGTGGCCAGGCGGAAGCGCTCGATAACTGTGTTACCGCGAAAACCTTCGCGCCTATTCGGTCGGAGGTTGAAGAGACTGTGTTCACTTACACCGACACGGCGTCAGCACGTGCCGGCATCGGAACGCCTACTGAGAAGTTCAAAGGACTGAAGGTCGCAATCGTCGGACTCGGAGGTACCGGTGCTTACATCCTGGATCAGGTTGCGAAAACGCCGGTGGCAGAAATCCATCTCTTCGATGGTGATGCACTCCATCAGCACAACGCGTTCCGCTACCCAGGCGCTGTCACCTTCGCCAATCTCGAACGGGGGATGATGAAGGTAGAGTACCTGCACGAGGTGTACGGTGAGATGCATCGCAATGTCGTTCCTCATGTGTGCATGATCACAGCAGGAAATATCGCTGAGCTCCGAGCCTTCGACTACGTGTTCCTCAGCGTCGACAACACGGCGGTTCGTGAGCTGGTGGTGCGGGAGCTTCGTGGTACTGGCACCTCACTGCTAGATGTTGGAATGGGCGTTCACTTGGTAGGAGAAACGCATCAGGTTTGGGGCACTTGCCGAGTCACGACACTCACACCTGGGCATCATGACCACGCCAATCGCACCATGCCGCTGACCGAGAACGCTGGGGAGGATGTCTACCGCTCGAACATTCAGATTGCTGATCTGAATGCCCTCAACGCGGTACTGGCGATTGGTACCTGGAAACGGCTGTGTGGTTTCTACGTCGACAACGTCCAGGCTGATCACTTCACCTACTCGACCAACCTGAACGAGATGGGCAACAGCGAGGAGCGCCCATGAGCATTAAGAGCCTCACGCCTCAATTCGTTGAGCATTTTCCGGAGAGGCTAGAGCCGGGTGAGCTCTACTTGGCAATGGAGTTCGCGACTGCAGCACACCTGTGTGCCTGTGGTTGCGGCAACAAGGTGATCACACCGTTCTCTCCAACCGACTGGCAGATGTCATTCGATGGCCAAACGGTGTCGCTCAAGCCTTCTATTGGCAATTGGACGTTCAAGTGCCGCTCACACTACTGGGTTCGCTCTGGCAGCATCGAGTGGTCAGGTGATATGTCCCAAGATGCAATCGATGCAGGGCGCAGACGTGACAAGCAGGCGAAGGCACGACTGCAAGCAAATCGACCTAGTGATGATGCAATCCGTCAACCAACTCCAGTCGTCCAAGCGCAACTCCAAGCTCCATCGCTGCTCGGAAAGCTGAGGAAGTGGCTGAGAATCTGATGATTTTAGCGAGCGTCCCGATCTGATAACAAAGGAGGGCTTAGTCAATAAGGCGTGAGCCCCATTCCTTTAACAGCTCGTTTGCCATGCCTACGCCGACACAGTGAGTTGAGGGGTGTGAAAATAGGCCCGGCTCAACGCCAGGACTATTTTCCATTGGTCGTCACGAATGCCGTGCCCGAAAATCAAACTAGCTCAGCTAAGTGGCTTTCATAGCCGGGTATCCAAGCCGCAACATGTTGGATGACAAACTCTCACAGTGGCAGGTACGCTCGGCGCTCTACCCTAGGACAACTGGTATCGCCCATTCGAAACGAGCAGGCTATCCAGTCAAAGCAGGAGCGCTTATCCATGCTAGACACCACTCTTTCTGATCAACAACTGATCGACACCTTCCTTCTCCAGATCTTGGAAAACGAAGCCAAAGGCGTGCTTCAGGATCTGCTCGCTCAGCCCACTCTAGCCATGCAGTTTCTTTTCTTTTCAGAAGAAGCAACCCGAAAGGCCATCAAGCATGTAGTTGGAATATTTGACGAGTGCTACCGAGCAGGGCAACTGAAGGTTGCCATGAGCCATGAAAATGGCTGCCTTTACGGTTATGCGTTGCTGTTCGTTCATCCAGACCCAAACGTTCCACGCTATTGTCACAAAATCTTTGTTTTCCCAGATTTTCGCGGCCACGGTATTGGCTCACAGATTCTCAATGCGCTAATCGACGATCCGCGCGATACCGCCCTGTTGTGCGGCTATGACCTGGTAGATTTTTACGAGAATGCTGGACTTGAGCAAAAAGGCGCATTCGTGGCTCCTGGGAAGCAGCAAGGATTTGCCCTAACTCAAGGAATGTACGCAGACCTGGTTGTGATGGGCACACCAGGAGCAAGTGTGGCGGCAGGTGTATTCATGCTCAACGATGACGACGTAAAGGCCCTATTGGCCTGCGCGTGACTCACCTAAGCCAGCCTGTAAAAAAGCGCCACCCCATGCAATGCATGAACTGCTGATCAAAGCAGGCATCAGAGATGCCTCCAAACGTGACACTCGTGCCAATGAGAGATTGCTGAACCTAATGAAGTACATCCTGTTTTTCGTTGCTGCCGCATCGACTTTATGGCAGCTGAGTTTCCAAAACCACTCTTGGTGGAGTTTTTTTCTGCTGTCAGCGATATCCGTCTCATGGATTCTCGGTACGGTATACACCTATGACTGTATTCAAGCTTTGACTGGACGAAGCTCCCCCTATTACAGGGAATTTTATGGTGAGCTAAAGAAAGATTTCTGTATAGCACTACTCAGTGGCTTATCACTTACATTCATTATAAACATCTCTTCGGCTGTTTACAGCCTGTCAAGCATTGACATAGCTTTTGCTGGCTTTCCATTTTTATTGTTAAGCGTGTATGACAGCTTTGCGTTGCAAAAACGAAAGATCGTCGGTGTTCGACTTCCTAAGGCTATGACTCGCTCCATGATTGGGCTTCAGCTTTTCATCATAGGCATATTTATCTATTACCTAATACAGATCAGCTCCAGTGCATTCGCGCCCGGAGAATCCCTGTGGATTCAGATAACGCTCTTATTGACTGCCCTATGTCTTTGTGTGTTTTCACACCAGATGGTCTTCATTCTTACAAAACAGAGAATGGAGATCTCCCCTGCAATACTTGGAATATTTGAAAGTATTAAAATGAGCAAAGGCATTTATAGGCAGGCTGGTGTAATGGCAGAGCAGTGGAACAAAATTGTATTTGATAAGAAGCTAGAGCAGCGTAAGAAAAAAGCTAAAAAGCACAAGCGCTGAAATATCCGGGCTGCTGTGCACCCACCAAGTAATGGCCGTAGCCACTGACCTGTTTCTCATGGGGACCGGCCACCGCTTTGTCCAATACTCCGCTCCCGAGAAAATCCCGTTTAGCGGATTCCATTGGAAATGGACTGCTCCGCGAAAGCATTCAGCGATGTCCCTCATCCACGACGGGAGACCGTAACTGAGCAGCCTTATGGGCAATCTTCACGCTCTGCGTTAGGGACCATGACTAACTGCCCTCAGTTGGATTGCAATTTCAGAGGTGTCCGAAGAGCATAAGGAGATAACCGGTGAGAGCCTGCCCTTGCCTCCCCCGATGTCTTTCAGCCACATATGGAGCAACAAATGTACTGCACCCATTGCAGCGCATCCCACAGCGAGCTTGATCGGTTCTGCAGTCAGTGTGGAAAAAGCCTTGCTGACTCGACCCAGCACTACATATCCACTACCGGCGACCGCAGCTTCAACTCTGGTCAACATAACGTCTTTACCGGAAATACGATCAATCTGGAAACCAGTCGAAGTGATCCCGAGCCGCAGGCCTACATTGATCGAGTCAAAACTCGCCCTCTGACGGTTGCAGGGCATCCGATCAAAGCCGCTTGGATAACGTTCTCAGGCGCCCTTGGAATGGTGGGAAGTGTCGCCAGTATCTGGAGCGTATGGCAGTCGACAACCCAGTACTTCTTGATATTCCTGATGGCATTCAGCATGGTAACTCTAGTGGTGGGCATGGGTCTGAGCCGTCAGCGTTTTACACGACTGTCTCAATTTCTCACTATCGAGTCGAACAAAGCAGGCGATGTGTTTCTGACCAAAATCGAGGGCAAATGTCCCAAATGCGACGGCGTTTTGAAGCTGCGGGATATTGGAGAAAAAGAGCCGCGAGCGACAATCGTGCGATGTACTCGAAATCCTGATCACTCCTGGCTGTTCGACCCGACAGTTCTGGGTGAGCCTGGCGTCGAAGACTCTCATTAGTCGAAGTGAGTGGCTTAACCCATGACGGCTGTTCATAGTCGAAAAGATCAAATGGCCAGCGCGTATGAATAACCATGATGTCTTAGCCTGTGCCTTTTTACTTCAAGAGCAGCGACGATGGGCCCCAAGGTGCATATTCACGCTTGCGCGGAGCTGAGCGAGGCGGTGACAACCCAACCAGCTCAGGCAGAGGACGTATGAATCAATACCAAGGAGCAGTATTTTTCGTGGATATGCTGGGGGTCGGCGCGCTGACGCAGAACCAGGTGACCCTAGGTGAGGGTGATTTCAAAGCCTGGGGAATGAGCCCATCCATTTCTCCATCAGCGAATCTATTCTGCGGGCAGCTACTTACCACATTTCGATCTTGCTTAGCAGCAGTCAGGACATCCCATAAGCAGGTCAAGATTGCTCAGCTATCTGACTGCGCATACATCTGGTCCGAGAATGTTCTCGCGGTTTTGGATGCGGCTCGCGCATTCATGTGGGAGTCAGTCAACGCAGGCCTGCTCTCTAGAGGTGGAATTTCATATGGGGAGATTGTAGAGCCAGACAAGATCAATCGCGCGATCGGCCATTTCATTTTAGGCGGTGCAGTTACTCGGGCCGTAGGGCTGGAAAAAGCGGGAAAAGGATGCAGAGTTTTTGTTGATGATTTGATCCATCTCCAGATACAAAAATCCGATGCTGTTCGCTTCAAAGATGAAGCTTTTAGCTCACTTAAGAACCCGCTTGACGGAACAGTTGTTAGAGAGTTCTGCTGGTATGCAACAGGTGGAAGCGTGGCAGATTGGTCGAACGAACCACATGTTGCCGCGACAAAGCTGATCACCATTCTGACTAAGCTGCAATTTTCTCCACGCTTCAGCTGGAACCAGGCTAATCAGCATGGCCGGATTCAGCTAGCTTGCAGCGTTGACTTCATCTCCGCCGCCACACCCACCTTCATCGGCAATGGAAATTACATGCTGAAGGGGGAGGAGTATCTTCTGCAGCTAGAAGCTAATAATGATCGTTTCGCGTCGAATTTCCAGCAAGTTTTAAGCGCGCGGCTGGCAGACATCGAAAGATTTTTCGTCGATGGGATTCAGAAAGACCCAATGCAGCGATGGATTGAGCGACACAGCTAAGACCCGAGATTGCGATGAGACTTACTCCTCGCCTACCCAAAGCTGCTTTCGGCGGTGAAAGCCACCTAGCCATGCTTACGCGTCGGTCCGTTATTTTTCGCTCTACTTGATCTTCCCAATCTGAATGGATAATTTGGTGCCGTCCTACCTGCGACTGGGCGAGTAGCTAACCGGGACACGATCGCTGTTTTACCAAACCTGCATCTTGGCTTTCTAAATCAAGGCTGACAGTAAATATAAAATCTAGCCTGCGTGTAGCGCGCTGACTGTCTCCTGACTTAAGGAAGCTTCGCCATGCCCGATGTTATTGACCAAGCTGTAGCGTTTTTGCGTGCGTATTATGCCGAGCAAGGCATTCTCATCCGCTCTGCTCATGCGCACGCAGCGGTGGCAAATTATCTTGGCTTCAATTCCAAAATTGCACTCAAGAGTGATCACGATTTTGACTCGCACGATCAGAACCTGATCGCCTACCGCAACACGACACTGAAACTCCTCCACCAGCACATCCCCAAGATGAAGCCCACGCCACTCCAGTCATTGGACGTAACTGAGCTTGGGCTAGTCATCCGTGCCGGGTTGATGCCCCCTTGCCAGGCTTGTGCGGTTAGGGCACCCACTGTGCGGCACTTTGTCGGTGGTGCCGATCATCCGCATGGCTGGCTTTGCCACCAGTGTTCTGACGATTTTGACATCAACTTCACATTCAAATGGTTGGAGCATGCGCCAGCGTTTCCTGAACGCGTAGCGCATGTGAAGATTAGCGTTACACCTCCGCGCAATTTGCCCGAAGAAACCCTCCAGCGCATGGTGTTTGTGCTTCCAGAGTTCTTCGAAACTCCGCCAGATGGCTATGAATCCGAACCTATGCGTGTCGACTCGGCCTATTTCAATCGTGTCACTGCAGTCGAGCAAGTGGTCGATAGACGCAAAAGCCAGCGTCATGTACTGAGCTATCACCTCGTACAGAACGCATGGCTGGGTACCGTTTTCCACTACCGCGGCACTGTCGATCGGCAACAGTACGAGGCAAAGATCAAGGCAAAAATGCGCGAAAACATCATTGGTACCGTGGTGCGTTATTTGGCTGGCAGCCTGCCTGACTCTCGCTTGCTCAGCAAAGAAACACACCGTCATTATGTAGACTCTCTGCCTACTCATATCCCCGAAATCTGAATGTAGATTCAGTTAACCAAGTGCCTGCGAGGATGGGAGGTACAGCATTCATCTCCAACCACTCAGCCACAGCTACCTAGCCATAATGGCCAGGTAGCTGCGTGAGCGCTCGGATCGTTCTCGCACTCAAGCGAAGCGGTCGACGGCGTTATCTGAGTGAAGGGTGAGAGCGAGCCCAAGTTGCACCATCCCGGCCGGCGCAGCGTCTAGAAAAAGTACCTTGGGGGTGAGCCTTTGCATGACGACTTCAACCAGAGAGATCGAGCGAGCGAGAACGAGCTCGGTGGGCCAATGCTTCGCACAGCCGCCGCTCTGAGCGAATGCCGTAGCAATAGCCCATGATCAGCATGCGGATCATCAGTTCAGGATCAATCGACGGACGCCCGATAGGGCTATAGAAATCGGCGAGGTAATGGCGCAGGTCACTCAGATCGAGACACTGATCAATGCTGCGCAGAAGATGATTGGCTGGGATGTGATCCTCAAGGTTGAACGAGTAAAACAGTCGCTCCTGCCCACTCGATAACTGTCCCATCATGCTCTGTGATCCCCCGCCGGCCAATGAAGCAATTTTGCCGCAGGTCAAACAGGGGAGCTACTTTTTCAACAGAATCGGCCAATAGCTGCCATTGGTTAAGAGATTTGTAAGCCGGACATTTAGCCGTGATTTGTCCAAAGACTACTTTTAATTTTGTTTCGGCTATGCCATAGGACGACTGCGGGGGGCGCAATACTGAAGAGCATTGCGAGCTGCCAATGGGCGGGGTACTCATCGAACTTCGGTCACCACTCATTGAGCGCCGGTATCAAGTGGCCCTCACTGATGTATGGGCCACATCAGGACCAGTGGCACAGAGGCCAAGACCCAGTCTGCACATCGGCCTCACCGCCAGCCAACTGCAGCGAAGAACGGGATGTTCACGGTTCGTGACGAGCTTGAGATGGCACAATGGGTGAGCGAGGCGCTCCGGAACCATCTGAGGGGCAACCTGTCGGTACCCAAGGCCATTTTCAGCCAGCACAAAATTGCTAGGTGAAGAGACGCCCAGCGTCGCGACACCTGCCACTGTTTATGGTGATTAGGTCAGTGCGAGCCTATTCTAAGTCAGTAACCATTCCTTGCAGGCTTCTGTGCTATAAAAGCGATACGAATGTGGGAGCCTGATCGTCATGCCGGCTAATGAAACGCAAAACTCCGCAAAGCCAAGAACGACAAAGAAGAACAGAACAAATGATTTGTGTGTAGCCTATCTTCAAACTAAGTGGCGGGCTATATTAACCACAAGATTTTCCTATTTTTTTGATAAGTCTCCGCAAAGTGGTCAGCGCATGGAGCTGATAATAGACTGTATGATAAAAAGTCTAGAGTCCCTCTTCTTGAGGTTTTCGAATTTAAAGGATACTCAGTTCAATACGCAAGTCATGCTGCCTGATGTAGGTGCATATTCCCAGCGAATGGCGGAGATGCTATTTTACTACAGGCTTTTGGGGATGGGCTTCGGCGACATTAAAAGCAAGGATGCTGGGCCAGACTTTGTTGCCACGAAAAATGGTGAGACTTTTTGTTTTGAAGTGGTCACGCCAACCCCGCAAGATTCTATCAGAGAACTTATTGGGCGAAGCAAATTAGCGCCTGAGGAGCGGGATTTAGTATTTCGTGAGCGTTTGTTATCAGTCACATCAGCTATCAAAGACAAATTGGAGAAGTTCGAAGCTCATAAGTCGGCCGGACACGTACCAGAAGGTGCCCATTACATAATCGTTGTCAATGATTCACTGCTGCTACCCTATGACCAGCCCTGGCATGGAGTGCAAGCTGAGCTTTGCTTTGGTGACAGTACTCTACCGATTGCCGTGGATGCGACGCTTGGTTCTGGAGACATCGATTTCACTGATATTCTCGGTGAAGAACTTTCGGAGGATGATGGCGACGAGTTTCAAAACCTCGTAATGAGGAGCAATTACGGAGTTTCTATCAATGGAGGAGCGCCGGCTACTCCAGGGGACTCTTTGTTACGTGTAAAAATCAGGAAGAAAATCCCAAGCAGAAAGAGCACCGGCACCGTCATGGTCGATATAGCTGAGTCTGTAGGTGTAGCGGGGATTTATCAGATAACATTGCGGGAGGACCTGATGTTCTACCATTCTTTTAGGTCTGGTCAGGCCATAATGCCCGCTTCCGCACTGATCAGCTCGGTGAAAAATAAACAGCTGGTCAGAAATTCAATATTTTTCACATCAACATATGCTAAGGATGAGGATCTAGTTCAACCTCTTATGTCTCCTGCGCGTATGTTAGGCTACGAACCACACGATTTTAACAACCAGGCTGTTTATGACAAATTTTTCAAACCTGTTTTGGAAGGTGGTGAGTTTTATAGGTCGCCTGAATCTCAAGGTTAGTCGGCAATTGAAGCTCACGGCAGCGTTGATGTTGCAGGAATCAGGGATGCAAGTTGTGACAATTGCATTTCCTAACCAATTACTAGCAGTCACGGATGATATTACATCATGCAGATGCATATAGCCCGACGCATATCTGAAGCCATTGGTAGTTGGCTACACATGGAATTTTGCTGTTATAGAGCAGGACTGCTTTCCGAAAGTTCGTTGAAAGCCGCAGTGGGCCAGGTTCTTAGTTCATTCCCAATACTAGTGAAAGGTGAGCGTGTTCACGCAGATTTTCCTCACGCACTCTTGAATCCTACTGCTCAATCCGGCCGTAAGAGAGAGCTCGACTTTGCACTAGTTCTTGCTGGTAGGGGGCTGCCAAAACGAAATGCCCAAATTGCCGTAGAAGCAAAGTGGGCAGGTTCGTCGCATTGCACTCCATCGAATATCGTTCAGGATTTTTTGCGACTCTCTGAAATTAAACGGGGAGATCCCGATACTGTTTGTATTTTCGTGCTAGCAGGATCGCATCTGCAGGTATTTAAACTACTGAGTGGGATGCCCTTTGCGACGTCGGGCAACATAAATACCGGGGTAGGCTCATCCGGCAACGAGAGAAGACTGAAACCTAATCATACAAACATGGATCATCGAAATTGCTTCTCTGAACCAATTAAGAAATTGTCCTCTGCTGGCTTTACTATTCCGGAGTCGTTTGTTTGCCAATCACACGGCATACACCCGCTTCAAACAGCTGGCGGTACCGTGGATTTTCAAGCGATAGCCTGGGAAATAAAGTCTGTTTCTGCAGCCAATCTCAATATCAAAGTTTGGTAGAAAACGCCTTACCATTCGTTCAAGTCGACCCGCGAAAGCGGGCGGCTGAATGCCTACGTCAAGAAATGAGCACTTTTGGCCGATTTCTGCCTGTCATGACTGGCAGAAATCGACCTAAGGCTGTCATCCCAAAGTCTACGAAAGCGGGTGGGATGCTGTACGTCCCTGACGGACTACGTTGGATATCACGATATCCAATCGGTAGCACGCTACATCAAGAGTTACACACCACTTGGCAATTGTTCGCGCCGTGCGTACAAAGAGAGCATTAGAACCAATTCAGGCCGTTTGTAGTACAACAGCTCGCGGCGAAAAATGATAGGCATCGGCCAGTTGAAGCTTGAGCAGGCTGCCTTTACATTCGGCTCGGATGTATTACTCTTGCGCTGGGCTTCAGGAAATCTAGAACTCCTCAGGCTTAAGCTTAGTAAATATGAGGGTTGGGAATGACTAATACAGTTCTTTATGGGAATGGTCTAAACAGACTTTCAAGTAATGCCGTTAGTTGGGACGACTTACTGGATGAACTAAAGGGTTCGAATGGTTTTGATAACGGTCGACTGCCATATACCATGGTGTATGAAAGAATCTTTATGGGGATGCACAAGGCGGACGAGAAAGATAAATTCGATGAATTGGATCTAAAAATAAAAATCGCTAACTCTCTCGCGGAGCAGGAGTCGAATGAAATTTTCGAATTGCTAGCGAATATGAATTTTGAAAACTATCTTACGACAAATTATGACTATGCTTTCGAAAAGGCGCTCGGTGTCCTGCCGGAAATATTAAGCACTGAAGACATCTACAGCTTGCGAAGGAAACGTAGATATAAGATTGGTGATGACGTAAAACAACTTTGGAATATTCATGGGGAGATTGATAACCCCAAGTCAATTATGCTTGGCTTAGATCACTACTGCGGGTCCTTAAGCAAAATAGATTCGTATGTCAAAGGAACGTACAAGCACTTTGTTGACGGGAAACCGGTCCAAGTTGCGCCAATGAGAGATAAGCTGAGGGATCAGGAGTTCTGTCACGCCTCTTGGGTAGATTTATTTTTTTCCTCAGATGTTCATATGATCGGTTTCGGCATGGATTATAGCGAGACAGATCTATGGTGGCTTTTAAATAAAAGAGCTCGGTTCGCTGCCGAAAAGCTTGTAAAAAATGAAATATATTTCTACTCAAACTACTTGGATAATGAGAAGAAAGGTTTGCTGGAGTCCTTTGGTGTTAATTTTGTACTCGCAGAGATTAGTAGTGGCGATTATAAGAGTATGTATAGGGCCACCATTGAAAAAATGCTTCCTTTATCGGTCTCGGTGCGAGCGGCATAGTAATCATGGGCACCAACTTCCTTAGGGTCAACTATTAAGTATCGAATTAGATTACTATCGATTACCACCCGGTCTCTAACAGAGATATGCTGACGAGATCGGTCGAGGGGGGGATGGTAATGATGCAGGGTCTTTATAAGAGCCCTAACGTACTGAATGTTCTTGATTTTTGCATTGTCCGCGCAAACTAGGCTTTTCTATTGCGTGCATATGTTGGCGTCATTGCGCCACTGTTTATAGCGTAGACTTTTTTTGCGTGGCCCTAGATTAATAGATTCTTAAGAGATACCCAAATGGTCGACAAGACGCACATCTGTGAGCTTTGTGCTAGTGATAACGAATTGAGATTAGAGATTCAAGAGAGGGGCGTCCCTGCTAAAATTTGCCCGACTTGTAAGAGAAAATGTGTCCGAACCCTTAGTGCAGAGGATAGAAGGGTCAAGCAAATAGTTAGAGCTCTAATTAGAGTCAATTATTCCGAATGGCATTACAATGATCATATTGGAGGAAGTTCGCTCTACAGCCTGATATCTAAGAATGAAGTGGTATTTAGTTTTGACAAAAATCTTAAATGCCCTCTTCCTGATGAAGTTTGGGGAGCAATTGAGCAGGATCTAGGATGGTATCCAGAGTCTGAAGAAGATATTACTCTAGGAGGCGGCTATTGGAATGGTAGTATTCTTGATGCGATACGTGGAAATCATAGTGGTTTTGTGAATGGACTGGTAAATAAGGCATTGCAAAATAACTATTTTGAAGTAGAGCCAGCAGTAAGAGAGAAGATCAAGACTCTTTCTTCTTACCTTGTTCAGACTATTCCCGCAGGAGCAGAATATTTTCGAGGTCGTGTTGGTGTTCGCTCGCGGCTTTCCCCTGTTTTTATAGAACCTGGCTATCCGCCAGAATATAAGTATCAGGCTTACCAATCAACGGATATTGATCGCCCACCGTTGCATCTGGCAACTGAAGGACGATTCAATCGCACTAGAGTTTCGATTTTGTACTTGGCGTCTGACTCCAATACTGCTGTGTCTGAACTTCGCCCAAATCCTGGGCATCTTGTTTCAATTTCAAAATTTCGTTCCGTTCGCGACCTTAAGATCGCAAATTTTTCAAGTTTTGATGTGCGTAATTTTCTTAGTGATAGCAAGCTTGAGCAGTTGAGGGAAATACTGTCTATTGCTGATATATTGAATGTGCCAGTACTGCCTGAGCATCGGTATCTTTACAGCCTTACTCAGCTATTTGGTGATGCTCTGCGGCTTGAAGGATTTGATGGCTTGACATATAAAAGCAGTGTCGGGGAGGGGGTAAATTTAACTTGTTTTGTTGCTGACGCTTTCATTCCCATTGCTGGCAGTGAAGCTGTTTATGAGATTTCCTCTCTGCGGTATGATGTGAAGAGCATGCCAGTAATTGGTGAAAGTTATGATAAGTTTGAGTACCAGCATGATGAAGATAGTCCACTTTCAACGCTTTTGCATAGTATAGCCAAAAAGAGATAATGCACTTTGATCTTCTGACTCCAGAAAGTTCTGTGGAGAAGTTCACGCTCCGGCACGGAAAAGATTATGGCTTAACATGTTCAATTAAAGTAATATTTTCTCCTTGCCCATTGTTGACAAAGCTCCGTTGAATAGCGTTATAAAATTTGGCTAGCGCTATCTGGCAGCGCTTTTTGGTTTAACAACATCCGAGTGATAGTGTCGAACGGAGCAGGAACGCACTCTGCCTATGAGGGCCGGTTCGATCTGCCATAGGCCTTGGTAAAATTCTTTGGCGCGACAAGCAGCAATCTGGCGCTGGCTGTGCGTTCTAGGCAGATGTTGTTGGCGCCGATGTTGAATTGACCCAGTTGCCGAGATTTCACTGACCTAGTCTGATTCGTCGAGAACTATTGACTATGGCGGGTTTTTGCCTATTTGGAGGTGGGTCAGTCTTGCGTCGGCATATAGTTCGATTCGGTATCGGCCTCAACAATGCCGCTCTGTCGAGGCCAGCCCGCACCAACGTCGCTACCAGCCTTTGTCCCGCTGAAGGCTGCACCTAAACGGCCATCCGACGCTTCTATCTGACGAGCAAGCCTTACACAAGTACGTAGGTCGGCGTCGCGTCAACATCTGTGACAATCTTTATTGTTTGCAGCTGAACCATTTATTTGGAAATTTGAAGATTTGTGACAAGCTTTATTTGCAAAGTGTTATTTGAGTAATGCCCTACAGGCTTCGGATTAAGCAGGGTGCTGTGACAATCTTTATTGTTTCGTCACAGGATGGCTGTCCAGGCCGAGCAGTTGCTGATGAAGTATGCGCTGGGCCATTAGATTTTCAGGGCGTTGGCCAGGCGCAACATAGCTGCTTCGATTTCATACGCAGTCAGGGAGGAGTAGCCCAGCAGCCAGCCCTGTTGTTTCGGTTCGCCCGCGTATAAGCCACTGAGGCCGGACAGTTGCACGCCGGCAGTGGCGGCTTGACGGATGGTTTTTTCCTCGGACCATCCGGCTTTCAGCAAGCAGGGGATTTGCAACCCGCCCGGTGGCAATTCGGCGGTGACCACCGTGCTCAAGTACTTGTCGATGGCGTCGTACATGATCGACCGGCGTCCGGCATACAGCTTGCGCATGGCCCGGACATGCGCGTTGTAATGGCCGTCCTCCATAAAGCGCGCGAGCGTCAGTTGCAGTGTTTGCGGCGTGTGGCCATCCATCATGCTGCGCGCATAGGCAAAGGGCTTGACCAGCTCGGAGGGCAGCACCATGTACCCCATGCGCAGGCCGGGGTAGAGGGTCTTGCTGAACGTGCCGATGTAGAGCGTGCGCTGATACTTGTCCAGGCCCTGCACGCATGCCGTGGGTTGCCCGTCGTAATGGAACTCGCTGTCGTAGTCATCCTCGATGATCCATTTGCCTTTTTGCGCCGCCCAATTGATTAACTCAAGACGCCGCTCCAGCGGCAACGTAGCACCGGTGGGGTACTGGTGCGAGGGCGTGACATACACGCAATTGGCGCCGCTACGGTCGGCGTATAGCAGGTCGGTACGGATGCCCCGTTCATCGACATCAATCGGCAGCACCTTGGTTTCGGCGATTTCGAAAGCCTTGCGCGCGCCGTAATAGCCAGGGTTTTCCAGCAGGATCGGCTTGCCGGCGTCCACCAGCAATTGCGCGCACAGATACAGCGCCTGACGCGTACTGCTCAGTACCAGCACCTGGTCGGGGGTGCACTTGGCGCCGCGTTCGAGGTTCAGGTAGGTGGCAATCGCTTTGCGCAAGGGCTCGGCCCCTTGTGGATCGCCATGCAGCAGCACGCTCGCGCGATAGTCCTTCATGACCTGGCGCTGCAAACGCTCCCAGACATCCGTCGGGAAGCTGCGGGTTTCCGGCAGACCGGTGGCGAATGCCTTGATGACTTGCTGATCGCGCACGCCGCCGGTGTCGAAGATCATCCGCCCGCGTTGGCTGAGTTCGGCGCCCGGTGCGGCGACGCTGCTCTTGGCTTCCTGAGCCCTGAGGCGTCGGCGGCCAGCACCACGCAATTCAGCGCCCACTGTGTCGCAGACATAACTGCCGGCGCCTTCGCGGCGCACGATAAACCCGTCCCGATGCAACTGCACATAAGCGTTCTCAACGGTGTCGCGGGCGCAGCCCAGTGACTTGGACAGCACCCGTGTAGCGGGCAATTTCAAGCCGGGGCCGAGGGCGCCGTCGAGAATCAGCGCACGTAATGCGCGCTGGATGCGCTGGTGCAGATCCAGCAGCTGAAACTCGGCATCGTTGAGGCGCATCCTCAGCGTTTCCAACTCGAAGGTCTTTGCCATGTGGTCTGCTCTCTTTCCATGAAATGGCAGGTAAAGCAGGCCAGTCTATCCGTAGACTCTGGCCCTCGCCAACCCAGGGCTTTACCTCGGAGATGGCGCGCATGACCGAGCCGAGCATTCAAAGTGGTCTGGTCTGCTGTCTTAAAGCGTAGGGGTAAACCAGCCACTCAACGGCTATAAATGACCGCTTACCAGCGGCCGGATTCATCATCCAGCAAGGAGCCAAGACCTATGTCACCTACTGAACCCCTCTCGTCCCTGCGTCTGCGGGACCTGCTGCACCCGGTGGTTGCTGGGTTGATTTCGGTGATCGTCAATTACGGCGGCACCTTCATCCTGGTGTTTCAGGCCGCCAAGGTCGCAGGGCTCAGCCCTGAATTGACGGCATCATGGGTGTGGTCGGTGTCGATCGGGGTAGGGGTGACCGGGCTGTTCCTCAGTTGGGTGAGCCGCGAGCCGATCATCACCGCCTGGTCGACCCCGGCGGCGGCTTTTTTGATCGTCGCTCTGGCGACCACGCCTTATGCCGAGGCCATCGGCGCTTACATGATTTCGGCGGCAGCGTTCGTGCTGCTGGGCGTGTCCGGCTACTTTGAAAAAGCCGTTCGGTTGATCCCGCCCGGTGTGGCAGCGGGCTTGTTGGGCGGCATCCTGTTGCAGTTCGGCATCGGTGCGTTCGCCAGCATGAGTATCGACCCGTTATTGGTCGGGGTGTTGATCGGCGCCTATATCGTGTTCAAGCGCTTGAGTGCGCGCTATGCGGTGGTCGGCATTCTGGTGCTGGGGCTTGGCTTTCTGCTGATGCAGGGACGCGTGGATTTCACGGGACTGGCGCTGGAGTTTGCGACACCGGTGTTCACGCCCCCCGAGTTCTCGGTCAATGCGTTGTTGAGCGTGGCGTTGCCGCTGTTTCTGATCACCCTCACGGGGCAGTACATGCCGGGCATGCTGGTGCTGCGCAATGACGGGTTCCACACCAGTGCCAACCCCATCCTCAGCGTGACCGGGCTGGGTTCTTTGCTGATGGCGCCGTTCGGTTCCCATGCCTTAAATATCGCGGCCATTACCGCCGCCATCTGCACCGGCAAGGAAGCCTCTGAAGATCCGTCCAAGCGCTGGATCGCAGGCGTGGCCGCGGGCATCTTCTACATCCTGGTGGGGATTTTCGGCGTGACCTTGGCAGCGGTGTTCATGGCCTTCCCGGCGCCCTTTATCACCACCCTGGCCGGGCTGGCCCTGTTGGGCACCCTCGGCGCGAGCCTGGCCAATGCCATGGCGGACGTGAAATCGCGGGAAGCGTCGCTGATCACGTTTCTTGCCTGCGCGGCCAATATCACTCTGCTGGGCATCGGCGGCGCGTTCTGGGGACTGGTCATCGGTCTGGCGGCCTATGCCGTGCTCAATGGGCAGTTACCACGTCGTGAAAAGGTTGCTGTCCCACAGGCCGAACCGGTTGCAGCGCCCACCGAAGGAGTAGCCAACTGATGCCTGATCAAACCGAAGACCTCAACGTCCTGCATGCGCATCATGGTCGTTATCCACAGGCCGACAGTGTCGAAGACTTTCGCCGCAACCTGGCCGCCGTGCAGCAACGCATTGTCGAGGCGTGCCGTCGGGTAGGACGGGACCCGGCCGAGGTGCGCGTGCTGCCGGTCAGCAAAACCTTTGATGAAGCTCATTTGCGCCTGGCCTATGCCGCCGGTTGCCGCCTGTTGGGCGAAAACAAGGTGCAGGAAGCACAGCGCAAGTGGGAAGCCATGAGCGACCTGCAAGACTTGCAATGGTCGGTGATCGGCCATTTGCAGACCAATAAGGCCAAGCAGGTCGCACGCTTTGCCAGCGAGTTCCAGGCCCTGGACAGCCTGCGGGTGGCCGAGGCGCTGGACCGTCGCCTGCGCATCGAAGGTCGGCAAATGAATGTGTTCGTCCAGGTCAATACTTCCGGCGAAGCCAGCAAGTACGGGCTGGCGCCCGATGACGTGGCGGCTTTTCTCGAGACCATGCCCGCGTTTCCGACACTGCGGGTTCGCGGATTGATGACACTGGCGCTGTTCTCGGCCGACGCGGTGCGGGGGCGCCCATGCTTCGTCCGGCTGCGTGAATTGCGCGACCGCTTGCGCCAATGCGCCCCTGATGGGGTGTCGCTGCAAGAGCTGTCGATGGGGATGTCGGGTGACTTTGAAATCGCCATTGAAGAGGGCGCGACCGTGGTGCGCGTCGGACAGGCGATCTTCGGCGCCCGAGCCATGCCGGATGCGTACTACTGGCCGACCGCCGATGCCAGCTCTCGGGCATGCAACGCGCTCTGCAACTCCGGAACGGAGGCCAGCGAAGCTGCGCTCAAACTGGCCCGTCTGCATGCCAACGCCCGGCAGGTGGCCCGGCCGTAAATGTTGGACATCGCCGCACGCATTACACGCCTGCTGTCACCCGCCGCTTGAATTCTCGACCAAGGACACTCTGCATATGTACGACTCGACGCTGACCCTCAACGCTTTCGATCCTGAGCTGTATGAATCGATTCACAACGAAGAGCATCGCCAGGAAGACCATATCGAGCTGATCGCCTCGGAAAACTACGCCAGCCCACTGGTGATGAAAACCCAGAGCACAGTGCTCACCAACAAGTACGCCGAAGGCTACCCCGGCAAGCGCTATTACAGCGGCTGCGAATACGTCGATGTGGCCGAACGGTTGGCCATCGAGCGGGTCAAGGCCCTGTTCGACTGCGACTACGCCAACGTGCAACCCCATGCGGGCGCCCAGGCCAACGCGGCGGTCTTCCTCGCACTGATCAACCCCGGTGATACGGTGATGGGCATGAACTTGGCCCAGGGCGGTCACCTTACCCACGGCAACCCGGCCAACTTTTCGGGGCGTCACTACACCATCGTGCCTTACGGACTGGACCCGAAAACCGGCTTTCTCGACTATGACGAGATGGAGCGAATCGCACTGCAGACACGCCCCAAAATGTTGATCGGCGGCTTTTCCGCGTATTCGCGGTACAAGGACTGGGCATGCATGCGCAGCATTGCCGACAAGGTCGGGGCTATCTTCTGGGTCGATATGGCCCACGTCGCCGGGCTGGTCGCCGCGGGCGAATACCCGGACCCGCTTCCCCATGCGCATGTGGTCACCAGCACTACGCACAAAACCCTGCGCGGACCACGGGGCGGTTTGATTTTGTCCAAAGGGCAGGATGAAGCCTTTTACAAAAAGCTCGATTCTGCAGTGTTTCCCGGGGTGCAGGGCGGGCCGCTGATGCACCAGATCGCGGCGAAGGCCGTGGCCTTCAAGGAAGCGCTTGCGCCGGAATTCAGCCTCTACCAGACCCAAGTAGTCGCTAACGCCCGGGCCATGGCTGGGGTGTTGCAAAAGCGCGGGTACAAGATCGTTTCGGGCGGCACCGACAACCACATGATGCTGATCGACCTCTCCGACAAACCCTACACCGGCAAGGATGCCGACGCGGCCCTGAGCAGTGCCTATATCACCGCCAACAAAAACTCGGTGCCGAATGACCCGCGTTCACCGTTTGTAACATCCGGCCTTCGTATCGGTACCCCGGCGGTGACCACTCGTGGGTTTGATGTGGAAGCCTGCGAGCAAGTGGCCGGCTGGTTGTGCGACGTACTGGATGCCCTGGAAAACGGAGGCAGCGCCGAGGTCGGACACCACGTGCGCGAACAGGTTGTGGCGCTGTGTCGTCGTTTTCCGGTCTACCGCTGAGTCAGGCCCGGCCACTGTCTATCGGGTGGTGGCCGGGTGTGCGGCTGTTTTATCAGGCGATCCCCTCTGCCATGCCTAAGGCACAAACTCCACCCGCAAGCCCCGACTCGCACTGCGGCCCTGATCGTCACTGACCCGCAACCGATAATCCCCCGACTTTCCCGGTCGCCAATTCAGCGTGGCCTGTGGCGGGCCCTGGCCGATCAACGTTTGGTCAGCAAACCAGTACAGGGTCACCGCGTCGCTGGCCGCGTTCGCGTTCAGCGGGATGCTTTCCTGGGGCTGGGACAGGCGCAGTTGGTAACTCACTTGGGTCAACGGCGAACGAATCTGCGGCGCTTCGCTCTGGTCGCTGATGCGGTTGGGCTGGCAGTTCTTCATCACGTTGGGCGGTGTGCGGCGCGGCAGGCCGGCGGCGCGGTACAGGCGTTGTACGTCGCTGGGCCAGAATTCGAAGACTTCCTCGCGGGTGTATTGCGCCTCGAACGGTGGGCAAGCGGCTTTGCCGGTGCGAGTGTCGATAAGTACCGGGCGGTGCAGGTTGGACACGCGAATCGGTGAGACGCCTGGGATGTACCAGGTCTTGCGGGTTTGCGGGCACCAGCGGTTGGGCAGTTCGCCGGAGGCGGCGCAGACGTCGATGCGTACCAGCCCGGCGGGCGGTTTGTCGGGTTTGATCACCACGTTGGGCAAGGCCAGGGGCAAGGCGTCGGCGATACGGAAGAACAGCGGCGCGGCGGTCTTGGCGCCGATAAACGCCGGGTTCGGGCGACCGTCGAAGTTACCTACCCACACCACCAACACATACGGACCCACCAGGCCGGCGCTCCACGCATCATGAAAGCCCCAGGACGTGCCGGTTTTCCATGCGGTGCGCCAATGGCGCGCGGGCAGGCCATCCGGACGCGGGTTGCGGCGCAGCATATCGCGCACCATGAAGGCGGCCTGAGGGGTGAGCAATTGCGCCCCTGTGGATGGCGCTTGTTCCTGCACATAGCGCAACGCCCGCAGATGCCCGTCGCCCGCTAGCATCACGTACAGCCGCGCCAACTCTTCCGGAGTCATTTCGCCGCCGCCAAGGGCGAGGGCCAGGCCGTAATGGCTCTCATCGCGCAGGCCTTTGATGCCGGCGCGTTGCAGCAAACCATACAACGACGGCGACTTGACCTGGCTGGCCAGCCACACCGCCGGGATATTGCGACTACGGATCAAAGCATCCCGCGCCGTCAGCGGGCCGACAAAACTGCCGTCGAAATTTTCCGGCTGGAAGTAGCCGAAGTTACTGGGCAAATCCTTGAGGATACTCATGGGATGGATAATCCCTTGGTCCAGCGCCAGCCCGTATAGAAACGGCTTGAGCGTCGACCCCGGCGAGCGTCGCGACAACACGCCATTGACCTGGCCGTGGATGCCTGTGGATAAGTAATCCGCCGAGCCCACCAGCGCCTTGACGCTCTGGTCGCGGCTGTCGATCAGGATGGCCGTGGCGTTTTCCACGCCGGTGCTGCGGCGCTCGGCGATAAAACCGCTGATCAGACGTTCCAGCAATTGCTGGAGCGGCAGGTTGAGGGTGCTGTTGATGTGCGTGCCGGTCTCGGAGGCCAGCAGCTGTTCGCTCAGGTGCGGCGCCAGAAACGGGATCTGCTGGCGATTGCGCGCCTCCAGCGGCAGGTCGAGCAGACTGTCGTTGCGCGGGTCTTGTGGATAAGTCTCGCGCCAGTCGGCCATCAAGCGCAGCCGTGCGTTTTGTAGCGGCGGCCCGAAACGCGCACGCCGCCCCGGTTGCTGCGGAATCACCGCCAGCGCCAGCGCTTCGGATAGTGACAACTGCGCCGCCGATTTACCGAAGTAGATACGACTGGCCGCCTCGGCCCCCTCGATATTGCCGCCCATGGGCGCCAGGTTGAGGTAGGCCTCAAGGATGTCGTGCTTGCTGTAGCGCGCCTCCAGCCACAGCGCCAAGGCCATCTGCTGCAACTTGCCCGGTACCTGGCGAGTGTTCAGGTCCCACAGGCGCCGCGCCAGTTGCATGCTCAGGGTCGACCCACCCTGGCGCTGGCCGCCACTGTAGGTAGCAAGGGCCGCGCGCAGCAATGCCGGGGGATTGATCCCCGGGTGCCAGTAGAAGTTGCGATCCTCCTTGAGCAATAAGGCTTCGATCAATGAAGGCGATATCCGCTCCAGCGGTAGCCATAGACGGTATTGGCCGTCATCCGCCAAGGTCATGCGCAGTAGCACGCCGTCGTCGGCCAGCACCACCCGCGATGAGGTGACGGCCTGTTCCAGCGGGGCATGGGGCCACAGGCGCAGCCCCGCCAGCACCACCGCCGCTGCGAGCAGCGGCGTCAGGCGCTTAAGGCTTGGTAATTTCAAGCTGGCCTACTTTGCCGCGCCCTTGCAGGGTGGTTTCGTACATGCCTTCGGCGTAGGCCGGCGGGGTATTGAAGGTCCCCGCGTTGGTGGCGCGCACGCGGTACACGAAGGTGCCTGCGTCACGCAGCGCAGTGCCGTACAACACCACTCGATCATCGCGTACGTCCACATAATCCGGCTGCCAGTTACTCAGCTCGGTTTCGCCGATGGGGGCTTGCCACGTGTCCGCCTCTTGGCTGTCTTCACTGGTTTCGACGTACTCGGCGTCGTCACCTTCGCCTTCACTTTCCTCAGTGCTCGCCGATTCCGGCTCCGGCGGCAAGTTATACACAGGCTCGACGCCGCCAGGCAGCAGATCGACCACCGCCACTTGCTGCACTTGGTCACGGTCAGTGGCACGCAGACGCAGGCGCACCAAGAATTCATCGCCCACGGCCACCTTGCTTACGGGCTCGCCCTTGAGATCGAGGTACTCGTGGATGATTTCCAGGCCATTGTTGATTGGCTTGAGCTTGGCACCCTTGTCGAAACCGGCTTCGCTGAGCATGTAAAACGCCGCCGGGCCGTCAGACTTCTCCATCACCAGCTTCTTCGTGGCCGCCGGCACGGCAGCCCGCGGCGGCTGGCCGGCCATCTCCAACAGTTGTTGCTGCTTGTCGCTCAACCAGGCGCTGGCCTTGAGGGTCATGTCGCTTTGCGCCCGCTGGCCGTAGTTGTCCAAGGCGCGCAGCAGCAGGGCGGCCGACAGCGAGTTGTAGCGCTGTTCGTTGAGGCGCTTGCCGAGTTTATCCAGCAACGCTGTCGGTACGTCGTCCAGCATTTGCGGGAAGTGCCGGGCCAGCAGGTGCAGGTGTTCAGCATCGTGTACCAGCGGGTCGTAATAAAGGCCGTCGCTGTCCCACTTATCCACAAGGGCGCGCCATGGGATTTTGCGGAACAAGGCATCGGCCTGACGATCCTGTTTGAGCAACTTGTAGCTGGCGGCCAAGTAAGCTGCGCCCAGGTCGTTCTGCCAGGTGTCTTTGAAGTAGCTTTCGTAACGTTCGCGGATATCGCTCAAGGCGCCGCTGACCAGAATCCCCTGACGGCTCAAGAGGTAACTGGCGTAGGCGCGATTGCGCAATTCCGACAGGCCCTCGCTAGGACCATTGGCCAGGTCTGTCAGATAAGCATTCGAGCGAACCAACAGGTCTTCCGGTACCGGCAGCCCGCGCTCCTTGGCTTCGATCAGGAAGTCGGTGGCGTATAGGCTGGCGTACGGCGCCACGTCGGGGTTGGCAGCCCACAAACCGAAGCCACCGGCCTGGTTCTGGCGCTGGCGCAGCATGCGTACCGCACTGCCGAAGGCTTGCTCAGCCTCCGGTGCCGTGCGGCCCCAAATCAACGCCGGCATGGCCTTGGACACCAATTGCTCGGTGCAGGCATAGCCGTAGTCATCCAAGTAATGCTTGAGGCCGTTGGCCCATACCAGCGGCGAAGCAGCCACGCCCAGTTGCACGTCGCGCAGTTGGCCGAACAGTTCGCGGGTCGGTTTCAGTTCTTTGCTGGCGCTGTCGAAGCGACCCAGGCTCAGGGCCACGCGATGCTCGCTCAGAGGACGGACCGACGTGGTTTCGGCCACTTGAATACGTTTGCCGTCCGGCAGCACCGCGACAAAGCGCAGGTCTGCCGAACCCAGGGTTTCGCCGACCTTGATCTTGAATTCGGCGGTGCCTTCCTTGCGCGGTTGCAAGGACAACGTGCTGCCCTTGTCACCCTGTACCACCAGACCGGTGCTGGTTTGCAGTTCAAACTTCACGTCCGCCGCCGCGTCGAGATTGCTGAACACCCCGGCGCTGACATTGAACACGTCACCCGGCGCCACGAAGGCGGGTACGTTTGGCGTGATCACGATGGGGCCGCGCACTTCGGTGTTGGCTTCGCTGACGCCAACGCTGTCGCTGTCCACCGCTACCGCGAACAGGTGCAACTTACCGTTGAAGCTGTCCGGCACCTGGTAGTGCAGCATGGTTTCACCGGCCGGCAAATCCACCAGGCCGGACCACCAGGCCACTGGTGGCTGGTGTTTGCGCTTGAACGGGTTGAGATGATTGGCCAGGGCGCCTTCCGTATCGCCACCGGGCGCCGCGCCACTGAGCAGGCGGCTGAATTCCGGCAGGATAAGGTCAAGGATCTGACTGGTGCCGACCTCCAACGCGCGCTTCTGGAAGAAGAACCCCAGCGGGTCCGGCGTCTGATAGCGCGCCACCTGCAAGATGCCTTCGTCCACCGCGTACACCACTGCACGGCCCGGCCGATCGGTGCTGACTTTGATGTCCAATGTCTGCCCCGGCTCGATCTTCGCTGGGCCTTCCACTTTCAACGCCATGCGCCGTGCATCCAGGTTGATGCTGAACGGCACCACCCCGTAGGACAACGGGCTCATGTACACCTCCGGCGAGCCCATATCGCGTACGAACTGCACGTTAACGTAGGCATTGCCCTCGAGGCCCGCAGGCACGCGGACATGTTGCACGCTGGTGGTGCTGTCGGCCTTGAACCACTGCTGGGTGTAGACCTTGTCGCGTTCGATGGTGATCAGACCCGCCCCGGTGTACGGCGCCCGCAGGCTGATAGCGATCTCGTCACCGGTGGCATAGCTGCGTTTATCCAGGCGCAATTGCAGTTCGGCGTTGCGCTCCAGAGAGCGTGAGGTATTGCCATGGCCAGCGACGCTGTAGTCGATCTGGTTGAGCAGGTTGCCGTTGGCGTCCTTGACTTGCAGGGTGAAGTCGCCCGGTGTCGCGGTGTTCAACGTCTGTGTGGCGCCGTCCTTGGTCATCGCCAGCGGTGAGGCCGGCTGGCTGATGTTCTTGATGCGCGACTCGTACTTGTAGGTACCGTTGGATTGTTTCACCAGCACCGAGACATAGCGGTGCTCGACCACTTCGCTGGTCAGGCCATCCACCGCCAGCGGCGTGAGGTCCGGTGCCACCGCCAGCCATTGCACCTGGCGCGGCGCATCCTTGGCGACGTACGACAGCGAATCCTGACTTTTCACACCCACCAGGTAGGGCGCGGACGACACCAGCAAGGCACTCTGCGCTGCCACATTGCGACCGCCCTCGGCTTCATACACCTGGGTCATCACTTGCAGGCGGTAAGTGCTGTTGGCGAAACGTTGCAGGTTGAGGTCGAGCACGGCTTGGCCGTTGTCGTCGAGTGTGCTTTCGGCGAGGTCTTCGGTGCTTGCGTCTTCCAGAGAGTCGTTAAGACGGAAGCGGTAATCGGGGTAGCGATCAAAGGCCGCGAGCGTCGGGCTCAGGGACATTTTGCCGGTGACGCGACGGTCCGCCGCCGGCGCGCCGAACAGGTGCATGGCAGTGACCTTGGCCACCACTTGGTCCGGCGCAATCCAACCCGCTACCGGGGTGTCGTGCAGGCTCAGGCTGACTTTCATGCGGTCCGGTTCGAAGTCACGCACCTTGAAGTTGACGCTGCCCAGGTCGGTGCGCGTCTGTTTCTGGCCGATCAGCTGCAGCGTTGCGGTGTAATCCCCGGCGGGGGCGACTTCGCTGCTGGGGAAATCAAAACTCTCAAAACCGCTGGCGGACAGCTTCAGCGGCTGGCGGATCACTTCCAGGCCGCGTGGATCGGTGATTTGCAGTTCCACCGGCAAGCCTTGCAGGGCGCCTTTCCAGTTATCACTGCGCACGATCATGCCCAGGTGCGCGGTTTCGCCGGGCCGGTACAGGCCACGGTCGGTGAACAGGTAAGCGCTGAGGCGATCGATCGCACCGTCTTCTTCCAACCCGCCTACATCAAAACGCGATAAATCCAGTTGTTGGGACTGACGGGCAATGGGCAGGAAGGACTGGTCATTGCCGCGAGTGACCACATACATCAGCGGCGTTTTCTCACGGCGCAGTTCATCGAGCTTGGCGAAATGCGCGTGGCCTTCGGCATCCGAATGGCCACTGGCGACCGGCAGGCCGTTGCGACCAATGATGTCGACCTGCGCATCGGCCACCGGAGAACCGTTGCCGATGGATTGCACATACACATCGTGGCTGCCATCGCTGGAACGTTTGGCGATGATGCCCAGGTCGGTCACCACGATAAACCGCAGGTCGCGGGTGCCGCTGCGGTCATAGTCGAAGGTGCGTTCGGCCTGTTCATCCTGGGGGCTGAGCTTAAGTACAAAAATACCGCGCCGGCCGCCGTTGGCGGTGAGGTAGTGGCTCAGGTCCACATTGTCGTAGACGGTTTTGGCCGGGTCATTGGACGACAGGGGAATGTCCAGAGCCTGACGCTCGACCATGCGATCGAAGTACTCATTACCAAAATTAGGGCGGGCGAAGCTGCCGCTGCTCTGGTCCACCAGGTGCTGCAGTTGATTAGGCAGCAGGCGCGCAATTTCCACATGGGCGCCGGGCACGCCACGGGCCATGAAGCCCAAGCGCTTTTCGCCGTTGAGGCTGAGCAACGCGCCGTCGGACAGAAACTGCAACGTGCGCGGATACGCCGGCATGCTTATCAGGGACGCCGTGGGATTTTTCGCCAAGTAGCCGCCGATAGCTTCCAAATTGGCGGGTACGCGCACATAAAGGGCCCGGCCGGCCGGGGCCTTGAACTTGAACGCGTGCAGGGTGTTCAGCGGTTCCACGCTGGGCACGTGGGTGAGGCTGACTTTGGTGCTACGGGCGAGCAGGGCATCGTCGATGTCGACGGTGGTGTAGGGACGGGTATCGTCCTCGGCTTTTTCCGGCAACAGCCAGGCCTGCACCTTACCGGCGATGGTGTCATCGGCTACGGCGCTGGAACTGCTGAACATCAGCACCGGCTCCGGCTCGCCGCGTGCGTTATCCACAAAGCTTACTTCGGCACCGGTAAACGTCAGGCGATAACGCCCGGGCACGGTCACTTCCGCTACCAGCGGTGCAGTGCTGGCGTTGCCACCGTCGCGGGCCTTGATGCCTTCATCCAACTTGGCACTGACGGGCGTGCTTTCCAGCGGCGTGGCCAGTGCGGCGGAGCGCACATAGGCGTTGAGTTTGTGCTCGTCGAAGGTGATTTCCGGGCGATTGGGCAGCTGCGCATCACGGTACGCCAGGCCTTTGCCGAGGATGACCGACACGCGCTTACGTAGGCTGTCTTCATCTACCGGGTGGGAAAAATGGAAGGTGGCTACCAGCTGTTTTAGCGTCGGGTTGGACGGGTCTTGATACAGCTCGTTTTGCGCCAAGGTGGCGCGGAAGGGCTGGGTGGAAAACTGGCTGCTATATTGGCTGAGCAATACGCCATCGGCCAGCAGGTTTTTCTTGGCTAGGTCCAGGGTGTAACCCGCGTCTACAGGCCAGTCTTTCTCCGGTACGAACAACAAGGTGTGGTCATCGGCCCAGCGCCAGGTGCCGGCCACGGCAGGTTTGAGGCTGATGCCTTCGCTCACCGTTTTGCCGATGGCCGGCAACGGGGCCACCGATTCGGCAAAACGCACCTGCAAGTTATCCACAACGGGGGATGGCTGTGTGTAGTCGGTCAAATTAGGTTTGTGCAGTGAATAGCCCACGGTGTGCGGCTGCGGCAGGTTGGAATACCACTGCCAACCATAAAAGCCCATGGCCGCCAGCAGCATCAGGCCCAAAACCCCAGCACCGGCTTGGCGTGGATAAGCACGCGCCCTGTGGCCCAGATTCGCCAGGCCATGGCCAATAGCACGCAGCCAGCGCGGCGGATGCCACTGGCCAAACACGGCCCCCACCAGAGTCAGAAACACGCCCACAACACGGCGGCTGATGGCTTTAAGCGAATCGAACATGGTGAGCATCCCTGGCTGAGTGCGGCGTATCTTACACGGGTCTTTGTAACAAAAAGTGGGAGGGTTTTACCCCTCCCACTTTTTGATCATTGGCTGTTTAAGTGCGGTGATGTCAGGTCCACCAGTAGCGCACCAGATGAAAGAAAATCGGCGCCGCAAAACACACCGAATCCAGCCGATCCAGCATACCGCCATGACCTTCGATCATATGCCCCCAGTCCTTCACCCCCCGGTCGCGTTTGATCGCCGACATCACAATCCCGCCGGCGAAGCCGAGCAGATTGATCAGCAAGGCGATCAGGAATGACTGCCACGGGTTGAACGGCGTGGTCCACCACAACGCCGCGCCGATCAGGGAGGACAGCAGAATCCCGCCGACAAAGCCTTCCACGGTTTTGGACGGCGACAGGTTGGGCGCGATCTTACGTTTGCCGAATAACTTGCCGCACACGTACTGCAGCACGTCTGACAGTTGCACCACGATCACCAGGTAGGCGATCAGCAGCAAGTTGCGGCCTTCGTAGCCGGGAATGTCGAGGGTCAATAGCGCTGGCACGAACGACACGCAGAACACCGCGATCATCAGCCCCCACTGCACTTTCGACGCGCGCTCCAGAAAGTGCGTACTGTCGCCGCCCAGGGACGCGAGGATCGGCAGCAGCAGGAACACGTACACCGGGATAAAGATCGAGAACAAGCCGTACCAGTCCGAGTAAATCAGCAGGTATTGCAGCGGCAGCGCCAGGTAGAACGCGGCCACCAGCGCGGGGTAGTCGCTGCGTCGGGTGGGCGTGAGGGTCAGGAATTCGCGCAGGGCATAGAACGACACGGCGTAGAACAACAGGATCACCGCGCCGGTGCCGAGCCAGAAGGCAATGCCGATCACCACCACCATCACCCACCAGGCATTGATGCGTGCGTTGAGGTTGTCGATCACCGCGTTTGGCGTGCCACGGGTGCGCAGTTTGAGGATCAGCCCGATCAACGACGCCAGCACCAGGATCGCGCCGATCCCGCCGAACAACATCAGGGTTTGGCTAGGCATATCAGAAATGCTCCGGAGCGAGGGCGAGCAAGGCATCGCGGGTACGGGCGAGGAACGTGGCTTTGTCTTCGCCGTCCTCCAGGTGCAGCGGTGCGCCGAAGCTGGTGGTACACAGCAGCGGCAGCGGCAGAACGCGGCCCTTGGGCATGACCCGGTTGAGGTTGGCTATCCACACCGGCACCAGCTCGGCCTGTGGGTAACTTTTTGCCAGGTGGTAGAGGCCGCTTTTGAATGGCAGCAGTCCGTCTTCCAGATTGCGCGTGCCTTCGGGAAAAATGATCAGTGAATCGCCGCCCTCAAGGGCATCGAGCATCGGCTGCAAGGGGTTATCCACAGGCTCTTTGCGCTCCCGATCAATCAGCACGCCATTGAATACGCGGTTGATGATGTAGCGACGCAGGGCGCTCTTGTTCCAGTAGTCGCTACCGGCCACTGGGCGCGTGAATGCGCGCAGATTTTGCGGCAGCGAGGCCCACAGCAGCACAAAGTCGCCGTGGCTGCTGTGGTTGGCGAAGTAGATACGTTGCACCGGCACCGGCGCGCAACCCAGCCACAGGCTGCGGGCGCCGGTGACGGTGCGGGCCATGGAGGTAATCAGCGTGGCAACCACAGGTTCGAACATGGGAATTCCTTATCCGGCAAAAGGCAGCCAAGGGCTGGCGAGGATCACGGCCAGGGTCAGCAGGGCCTGCGCGCCTAGCAACCAGGCTTGTTTGCGCAGCAGTTTGAGGGCGCCGCGACGGCGCTCGGCCCAAGGCCGGCCGGCGCGCTTGGCCGATTGCAGGCCAAGGCTTTGCAGTGCTTGGTCGAGGTCGGCGGTGCGTTCGGTGTCGCGGGCCAGCAACGCAAACAGGTCTGCATCGAAGGCCACGCGCAGCGCCCAATACTTTTGCAGCAAGCCAAGAATAATCATCCACAGGCTGAGCAACAGGCAGATCGGCGACACGCTGGCCATCAGCAACTGAGCGAGGCCGAACAATACACCGACCAGCGTAAGGCCTGTGGATAACTGATCCAGCGAGCGGCCGCGGCGCAGCAGGCTGGCGACGATCTGGAGTTCCATATCAGCGGGCATGGGGCAAACCCTCCAGGGCTAAACGGTGAGCAGGATGCAGGACCACTTCGGCCCGCGCTGTACGAATCATAGCCAGCGCCTCATCCACCGTTGCGGCGCGCCCGCTGTTTAGCAACCAGGCGGCGATGGCGGTGGCGCTGCGCGAATAACCCAGGGCGCAGCACACCAGCAATGGGCCGTCGTCGTGCAAACGCTCGATGGCCTGGGCCGCTTGCAGGCATTCGGCGGGTGTGGGCGTGGTCAGGTCCAACACCGGAATGCACTGATAGGCACGGCCCTGTGGATGAATCGGTAACTCTGCGCATAGATCGACGATGGCGTTGAAGGAAGTTTGCTCGCCAGTTGCGGGAATTCGCCCGAGCCAGACGTTATCCACAATCAGATCCGGCTGGGGATGTTTGCGTGTCCATAGCCGCGAATTTATCCACGCCCCGGCCAGGTAAGGGGCGTACAGCCAGCGAGCGGCTGGCGTCAGTCGACCATCGCTGCGTTTTTGAAAACCGGCAGCGCCCAGCACGCAATAGTTCGTACTGACCAACCCCAGCGACACCGCCGGCCACAGCAGCCATAACCAGCCGCCGCCAAACGCCAATGCCAGTATTGCCAGGGCCACGGCCATCAGCCCGTAGCGCAACCCTAAATGCCAGCGCTTAGGGTCGCGGGCCAGGTGGGCATTCAGCAGCGGGCTCGGGTGCTCCACCGGCCACAACCACACGCACAGCCAGCCGGCAAGGGCGCCTGTGGGTAAGTCGATAAAGTGATGTTGATAAGTAGTCAGTACGGAAATACCGATCAAGGCAAACCAGCCATGTACCACCCAGCGCCACACGCCTTGAGCGTGCCGCTGGTACATCACCCACAGAATCACCAGCAGCGCGATATGCAGCGAGGGCGCCTGGTTGAAGGGTTTGTCGAAGCCCGCCAGTACGGCAAACAACCAGCCGAATACGCCGTCCAGTTCGGGCCGCTCGAAGGTGAAGCGCAGCGGCCAGATCAAAAAGCAGCTGACAGCGATGACCTGGGCGGACAGCAAGCGCAGGGCGTGTTGTTTCAATTCATGGCGGCTGTTGGGCAGCAGCAGGGAGAAGCCATACAGCAGGTCAATGGACCAGTAGGGCACGATGGTCCAGGCCCAAAAAGGCATATGGCTTTCCCAATCGAACACCAGTGTGCCGACATCGCTGCGCTGGCTGGTGACCCAGGTGGCAAAGCCGTAGGTGCTGAAAAACAGCGGTGCCAACAGTAGCAGCCACAGAATGGCAGGCTTTAACAGGCCGGGTTCGCGCATGATCAGATCTTCTGGGCCAGGGACACGGTGAAAATGCCCCACTCATCCACGCGCTGGGTAATTTTGCGGAAACCGGCGGCTTCCACCAGCTGGTCCATTTCCGCCTGGCTGCGCCGACGCATGACCCAGGCCTGACCCTGGCGATGGCTGGTCAGCGCGCGGGCGATCAGCTCCAGCTGCGGGTGCCATGGCTGGCTGGTGTAGACCAGATAACCGCCAGGCTCCACCGCCTCGGCCAAGCCTGCCAGCGAGCCGCCGACCATGGCGTTATCGGCGAACAATTCGTACAGCCCGGACACCACCGCCAGGGTCGGCTTGGGGTCCAGCGCCGCCAAATCCTGGCGGTCAAACGCGTCGCCTTTGACGAACTGCGCGATATCCCCCAGGCCCTTTTCGCGGATCAGCGCGCCACCGTCGCGCACATTGATGTCGCTGTAGTCGCGCAGCAGGATTGATTCCGGCAGCGGTGTCACCCCTTGCAACGCCTCCAGAATGTAACGGCCATGGCCGGCGGCGATGTCGACGATGCGCACCGCGCGCTGTTCATCGCGCAACCTGGCCATGGCCAGGCGCAGCAGTTCTTCGACGTTCAACTTGCGTTGGCGAATGCCGCGCCAGCCGATGGAGTTGAGGTAATTGGTGTCGATCATCCGCCCCAGGGCGCCTTTGCCGGTGGGGGTGTTGCGGTATACGTAATCCAGGGTGCTGCCCGAGTCGAAACCGGTGTCGAAGCCCAGTTTGACCCCTTCGGACAGGTTCTTGCCCAGGCCCATGCTGGCGCGGGTCATGCGCCAGTAAAGGTCACGCAGGGAGTTGCGCGGCAGCGGTGCGGCGAGGGCTTCGGACTCGGCGCAGGTGGCGCCCAGTTTGTCGGCGTCCAGCAGCGAAGCGCGGTCCAGCGGTTGGGTGAAGTTCTGCAGAATAAACCGCCGTGCGCTGCTCACCGCCACCGCGCGGTCGCGTTCGCCGAGGGTGTCGTGAAAGAAACCGGGGAGGATATGCAGTTCTTTTTTCAGGCTGCCGAGGCGGTCGAAAAACTGCTGCTGGGGTTTGCGGTGCACCACGAAGTCGGCGCCAGACACCAGCAACTGAGTCGGCACCTGGATCGCCTGGGCGTCGGCTACTACCCGGTCGGCAGCTTCGTACAGGCCCAGCAGTACGTTGACCGAAATGGCCTTGGTGATCAGCGGGTCGCTGTCGTAGGACGCCACGCGCTCCGGGTCGTGGCTGAGGAACTTGGCCTTCACATAGCTGTTGACGAAAAAGTTGCCGCGAAACTTGCGCATCAAGGCCAGGCCCGGTCGCGCGAACGGCACATACAGCTTGACCTTGAACGCCGGAGAGGCGAGCACCAGCGAGCGGATTTTCGGCGCGTAATCATGTACCCAGGTGGCAGCGATCACCGCGCCGACACTTTGGGCGACCACGGCGAAGTTCTCTTGCTCGATGCCGTAGGTGACGCCGATATGGTCGCAAAAGGTCTGCACATCGCGAGCACTGGTAGCAAAACTGGGGCTGTCGCCGCGTTCGCCGGGTGACTGACCATGGCCACGGGCGTCCCAGGCGAAGAAGTCGAACTGAGGCAGGTCGAGTTCGTCGACCAAATGCGCGATACGCCCCGAATGCTCATGGCCGCGATGGAACAACACGATTGCCTTACGCGGCTCGCCGCCCGCTGGGGCGGTGGCCGGCCAGTGCCGATAGAAAAGCCCGACGTCATCATGGGTACTGAAGGTGTGCTCTTGCTGTTCGCGCATCGCAGAATCCTTTATGCAGAAGGGGAGGTGGTTTGAGCTTCTTTAATGCCTTGGCGTACCCGGTTGACCAGGGTGTAGGCCAGCAGCGCGGCGACCAGCCACATCACCGTGTCGACCCAAACGGCCCCCAACCAGCCGAGCGCCACACCGGTGGCCAACACGCCCAGCACAAAGGCCCGGTCGCTTTTGCCCATCGGCCCGTCGTAGCGGCGCGATGCACCGACCATCGGGCCCAGCACGCCGGCGTATTCGCTGAACACCGCCAGCAACGCCACCAGCAACACCGGCGCCAGGCTGACGCCGGGGATCAGCGCAAACGGCAGGATCAGCGCGCTGTCGGCGATCACGTCGCACAGTTCATTGAGGTACGCACCCAGGCGCGACTGCTGGCCGAATTCCCGCGCGAGCATGCCGTCGATGGCATTGAGCGCCATGCGCAGGATCATCCACAACGGGATCAACGCAAACAGCCACAAGTGTTGGGCAAAGCCGGCGATCAACAGGCCGACCAGCAGTGAAATAACACCGGCCAGCACGGTGATCTGGTTGGCGGTGGTGCCGTTGTCGTAGAGGCGCTGCACGAGGGGACGCAGCAGGTTTTGAAACCGCGGTTTGAGCTGATAGATCGAAATCATGGGAGGTGACGCTTCCTTGTCCGTGAGCCCGCTGGAGTGTGCCGATTATTCCGGGCCTGCACCAGTGATAGCGCGTGTTTATGGGGGTTTAATCACGCTCTTGACTGACACTCAACGGTGGGAGGGGGCTTGCCTCCGATAGCTGCCTGGCAGTCGATGCATGTGTAGGCTGACCCAACCTCATCGGGGGCAAGCCCCTCCCAAAGCGAACAAAAATTTCACGCTCTGTGTTATATCGTAACGAATTGTGTACGAGCAGGCGTGTTGGGATGCAAGTGGATCTAGAAGCTGACGGCGCCTCGGTGGAGGGCCTGCCGCGTTTTCAGCAGGGGCTGTTCCATGCCCGTCGATTGCGCCAGGCCGGTATCAGCCTGACGGTGCTGGCGGTGACCGGCTGGGTGCTGGCGTTGTTTGTCGCGCTGTTTGCGCCGCTGTCGATCTGGCCGGTGGTGTTGATCAATTGCGCTTCGGCGTTGCTGGTGCTGGTGGCTGGGTTGCAATCGGCATGGTGGGTGGCGGATTGGCGCGCGCAGGCGCTGGAGCCGACGACAGCTGAGCCCATCGCCTCCTCCGAGGCGCCCAACGGCTGGTCGGCGCGGCTGTTCGAGCGCTTCGGTAGCGGGCTACTGGCGCAGGTCGGTACGCCGGTGTTGTGGCTGTGCGGTTGGTCGCTGCTGGCGCTGATCAGCGTGGTGGAGTTCTGGAACCTGACGTTGCCGGCCGCCCAAGTCGGCCAATCCGCCAGTATCGGCGCAGCGCTGGCCTTGGCCCTGGCATTTGGCGTGCTGGTGTTCGAGCGTCGGTTGGCTCAGGAAACCGCCGCGCAATGGCCAGAAGCCGCGCAGCTGGCGCAATTGTGCCGGGTGGCGATCGGTTGCCTGGTGATCAGTGCGGTTTGCCTGCTGTTTGCCAGTGAGGCATCGGTGTGGCCGCTGCGTCTGGCGACCCTTATTGGGTTGTTGCCGGCGCTGGTGGCGCTGGAGTTTTTGCTCAGGGCCGTGCTGTCGCTGTTCAGCCCGCGCCAGCCACGGCTGGAACCGCGCCTGCTGGCGCAGAGCTTTATCGCCGATCTGCTGCGTTGGCCGCCGCGCCCGTTGCTGGCGCTGCAGCACGAATTGCACAACCGCTTCGGCATCGATCTGCGCCAGATCTGGGCATTTACCTATATGCGCCGCGCGTTTTTACCGGTGTTACTGGTGGTGCTGGCGATTGGTTGGGCGTTGACCGGTGTGCATGAAGTCCCGCTGCAAGGCCGTGGGATTTATGAGCGCTTCGGTAAACCGGTCGAGGTGTTCGGCCCCGGGCTGCACGCCGGATTGCCCTGGCCATTAGGGCGTGTGTTGCCGGTGGAAAACGGCGTGGTGCATGAGCTGGCGACCAGCGCCAGCGACGCCGCTGCCCCGGCACTGGCGCCCGCCGAAGGGCCGCCGCCGCTGATTGCCAATCGTCTTTGGGACGCCAGCCATGTGAACGACAAATCCCAGGTCATCGCCAGCCGTCGGGGCGACACCCAGGGCTTTCAGATCGTCAATATGGACGTGCGTTTCGTCTACCGCATCGGCCTCAGCGACCAGGCTGCGCTCGCCGCTACCTATAACAGCGCGGATGTGCCGACGCTGATCCGTAGCACCGCCAGCCGCATCCTCGTGCATGAGTTTGCCTCGCGCACCCTTGATGAATTGCTCGGTGAGCAGCGCACCCGCCTGGCGGATGAAATCGGCCGCGCCGTGCAAGCAGATTTGCAGCGTCTGAACAGCGGGGTGGAAATCCTTGCCACGGTGGTGGAAGCCATCCACCCGCCGGCCGGCGCCGCCAACGCCTACCACGCCGTACAGGCCGCGCAGATCGGAGCCCAGGCCCTGATTGCCCGCGAACGCGGCGCCGCCAGCGAGCAGACCAACCAGGCCCAACTGCAAGCCAGCACCGCCCGTGACCAGGCCCAGGCCAGCGCCCGTGAAGTGAATGCCGCCGCACAGGCTGCGGACCTGCGTTTCACGGCCGAACAAAAGGCCTATGCCACGGCGGGCCGGGCGTTTGTGCTGGAGCAGTATTTCAGCCAGCTCAGCCAGGGCCTGGCTCACGCCAAGTTGCTCATTCTGGATCACCGTCTGGGCGCCGATGGCGCGCCGACCATCGATCTGCGTTCTTTCACTTTGCCGGCCGACCCCATGGCGCCGCGTAAAGCCGTGCAATAAGGAGTCTGTCTGTTGAGCGCTCATTCCCACGATCACGGTCATCACCACGGCCATCATCACCACCATCACCATGGCGAGGAACACGCCGCCGGCCCGTTCCCTTGGCGGCGCATGGACTGGGCCGCGTTGCTGGTGCTGTTTGCGCTGGCGGCGGCAAGCCTGGTGCAGGTGCGTTCCGGCGAGGCCACGGTGATCACCCGCTTCGGCAACCCGTCGCGGGTATTGCTGGAACCTGGCCTGGGCTGGCGCTGGCCGGCGCCGTTCGAAGCGGCGATCCCGGTGGACCTGCGCCTGCGCACCACTTCCAGCGGTTTGCAGGATGTGGGTACGCGCGATGGCCTGCGCATCATCGTGCAGGCCTACGTGGCCTGGCAGGTGCAGGGTGACGCCGAGCATGTGCAGCGCTTTATGCGCGCGGTGCAGAACCAACCGGATGAAGCCGCGCGGCAGATTCGTACGTTTGTCGGTTCGGCGCTGGAAACCACCGCCGCCAGTTTCGACCTGTCCAGCCTGGTCAACACCGACGCCGGCCAGGTGCGCATCGCCGATTTCGAGGCGCAGTTGCGCCAGCAGATCGATCAACAATTGCTCGCCACGTACGGCGTGCGCGTCGCGCAGGTGGGGGTCGAACGGCTGACCTTGCCGTCGGTGACCCTCACCGCCACCGTCGACCGCATGCGCGCCGAGCGTGAAACCATCGCCACCGAACGTACCGCCGTGGGCAAGCGTGAAGCGGCGCAGATCCGTTCGGCCGCCGAGCGTGACGCACGGATCGTGCAAGCGGATGCCACGGTCAAGGCCGCCGATATCGAAGCCCAATCGCGGGTCGAAGCGGCGCAGATCTACGGGCGCGCCTACGCCAGCAATCCGCAGCTATATAACCTGCTGCGTTCTCTCGACACCCTGGGCACGGTGGTCACGCCGGGCAGCAAAATTATCCTGCGCACCGATGCCGCGCCTTTTCGCGCGCTGGTGGACGGGCCCAAGGATGTTCAGCCATGACCGAGCGTGGCAGCCCGGACAGCCCCTGGATCCAGGCCGGGCGCTTGACCTTTATGGCGCTGTACGCGGTGACGGTGCTGGCGGCGTTGGCCTGGGCGTTTTCCAATGTGCGTCAGATCGACCCGCAGAATCGCGCGGTGGTGTTGCACTTCGGCGCGCTGGACCGCATCCAGAATGCCGGGTTGTTGCTGGCCTGGCCGCAGCCGTTCGAACAGGTGGTGTTGCTGCCGGCGGCGGATCGCGTGATCGAGCGTCGGGTGGAAGGGTTGTTGCGCTCAGACGCGGCAATCCAGGCCGACCGCGTGGCCAGTTTCGCCACGCCGCTCAGCGACGCCCTGGCCGGTTCCGGTTATCTGTTGACCGGCGATGCCGGCGTGGTGCAACTGGATGTGCGGGTGTTCTACAAGGTCACCGAACCCTATGCCTTTGTATTGCAGGGCGAACATGTGCTGCCCGCGCTGGATCGCCTGGTGACCCGCAGCGCGGTGGCGCTGACGGCGGCGCGGGATCTGGACACGATCCTGGTGGCCCGCCCGGAATTGATCGGCAGTGACAACGGCGCCGCCGAACGCCGCGAGCGCTTGCGCGGCGATTTGGTGCAAGGCATCAACAAACGCCTGGCCGAGTTGACCGCCAGCGGGCTAGGCCTGGGTATCGAAGTCACCCGTGTGGACGTGCAATCGAGCCTGCCGGGCCCGGCGGTCAATGCCTTCAACGCGGTGCTCACCGCGAGCCAACAGGCCGATAAAGCCGTGGCGAATGCGCGCACCGAAGCCGAGAAACTCACCCAGGCTGCCACTCAGCAAGCCGACCGGTTGGTGCAAGTGGCCCACGCCCAGGCCAGCGAACGCTTGGCCAATGCCCAGGCGCAAACCGCTACGGTGGCCAGCCTGGCCCAGGTCAAAGATCCTGGCCTGCTGTTGCGCCTGTACCGCGAGCGTCTGCCGAAAATACTTGGCCAGGCCGGCTCCGTGACCACGGTCGATCCTAAAGACGATTCCCGCTTGATCATCCAGGGAGCCGAACAATGAGCGCACCCATGCTGACGTCCGCCGAGCAGCGCAGCGCAGCGCGGCAATTGACCCTGGCGATGCTGGCGCTGGGCTTATTGATCCTGGGCTTGGTGTGGCGCTGGCTGGCGCCGGACCAGAGCGGGGTGAGCCAGTTGCTGCTGGGCGTGGCCTCGCTGCTGGTGGCGGTGCCGGTGATGCGTTCGGCCTGGTACAGCCTGCGTTTTCCCAGCCTGCATGGCATCACCGACCAACTGATCGCCTTGGCGATGCTCGGCGCCTGGGCCACCGGCGATCTGCTGACCGCGGCGTTGCTGCCGATCATCATGATTTTCGGCCATGTGTTGGAAGAACGCAGCGTGATCGGCTCCCAAGAGGCGATCCACGCCCTGGGCAAGCTGACCCGCAGCCACGCGCGGCTTGTGCAGGCCGACGGCAGCATTCAGGAAGTGGACAACGGCACGCTGAACACCGGCGATATCGTCGAAGTGCGCGCGGGCGACCGGGTGCCAGCCGATGGCGTGGTGCTGTCGGGCCAGGCCAGCCTGGACACGGCGCCCATCACCGGTGAATCGGTGCCACTGGAGGCCAGCGCCGGTGTGCAGGTGTTTGGCGGGGCGATCAATCTAGATGGCTTGTTGCGTCTTGAAGTGACGCGTACCGGTCATGAGTCGACCTTGGGCAAAGTCATTGCATTGATGCAGAACGCGGAACGCTCCAAGCCGCCGATCACGCGGCTGCTGGAGCGCTATGCGGGCAGTTACATGGTGCTGGTGTTGCTGTTGGCAGCGGTCACTTGGTTTGTGACCAACGACGCCCAGGCGATGCTCGCCGTGCTGGTGGCGGCGTGCCCGTGTGCGTTGGTGTTGTCGGCACCGGCCACGGCGATTGCCGGGATTGCCGTGGCGGCGCGCCATGGAATTTTGATTCGCAGCTCGGCATTTCTAGAGGAATTGGCGGACCTGACGTCCCTGGTGGTCGACAAGACCGGCACCCTGACCTTTGGCACCCTGCGCCTGCAATCCATCGAAACCACTGCGCCCGATCGGCAGGTGTTGCTGAACCTGGCAGCCAGCCTGGGCTCGGCCAGCAGCCATCCGGTCAGCCGGGCGTTGGCGGGGTTGGCGACGCAGGAACAGATGTGGGTGTTGACCGACATCCGCGAACGCCAGGGCCTGGGCGTGGTGGCACAGACCGAGGAGGGCGAAGCGGCTTTGGGACGCCCTGAGTTGTTCGAGCAATTGGGCATCGTGACCACCGCAGTGCCGACCCATGACGGCCCGATTGCTGGGTTGGCGCTGAACGGGCAATTTTTGGCCTGGCTGCTGCTGGCCGACAGCGTGAAACCGGAGGCCCGCCAGGCCCTGCAAGAGCTGCGCGAGCTGGGCCTGGGGCGTCAGTTGCTGCTAACGGGCGATCGCCAGAGTGTCGCCGACAGCCTGGCGTTGGAGGTGGGCATCAGTGATGTCGCCGCCCAGGCGTTGCCCGAGGACAAGCTCAACCGCGTGCTGGCCGAGATCGATAGCGGCTTCCGGCCGATGGTGGTGGGTGACGGCATCAACGACAGCCTGGCGCTCAAGGCCGGGGTGGTCGGCGTGGCCATGGGCGCGGGCGGGGCGGATATCGCGCTGGCCTCGGCGGACGTGGTGCTGATCGGCAGCGATCTGCGGCGCTTGGGCACCTGTGTGCGCTTGAGTCGCCAGTGCCGGCAGACGTTGCAGGTCAATGTGATCATCGGCCTGGGCTGGACGCTGGCCATCGTCGTTTTCGCGGCCTTCGGCTGGCTGGGCGCAGCGGGGGCGATGATTGCGGCGCTGTTGCATAACCTCAGCACGCTACTGGTACTGGGTAATGCCGGGCGTTTGCTGCGGTTTCAGGAGCCGCTGCTGAAACCGGAAGAATAAATTTTCAGAAATACATGCGAGCGGCTGTAACGCCGATGGGGGGCCTCACTCTAGTGGCATGTCAGGACCGAGCGCAGTGCTCGGCCGACTTCCCAACTGAACAATGAGGATGACCCCATGAATATCAAACAAGCCGTTTCCGGTGCTGCCCTGGCGATCGCCGCCGCTTCGATGTTTGCCGGTGTCGCCACCCAGGCACAAGCGGCTGATGCTCAGGTGCATTGCTACGGCGTCACGTCTTGCAAAGGCATGAACGACTGCAAGACCGCGGAAAACGCCTGCAAAGGCCAGGCGGTGTGCAAAGGCCACGGTTTCAAGGCCATGACCAAGGCGGAATGCGATAAGGCGGGCGGCAAAGTCGGCGAATAAACGCAAGCCAAGTGCTCCCGCAGCGTGTTTTGCGACCGCTGCGGACACTTTTTTCCGGAGTCCATGATGCCCACCTCTCTTCCCTTCCTGGGTTACGGCCTGGGTCTACGCAACGAATATTACGAACAGATTCTTGAGCAATCCCCTGCGGTGGATTGGTTTGAAGTGATCTCCGAGAATTACCTGGTGCAGGGTGGCAAAGCCTTGTATTACCTGGACGCCATCGCTGAGCGCTACCCATTGGTGATGCACGGCGTGTCCCTGTCCATCGGTGGGCCCCATGCCCTCGATTTCGATTATCTGAAGCAGATCAAACAGCTCGCCGAGCGCATCCAGCCGGCATGGGTGTCCGACCATTTGTGCTGGAGCCGCGGCAACGCGCACCAGTTGCATGACCTGTTGCCGTTGCCCTACACCGAAGAAAGCCTCTATTACGTGGCCGGCCGCGTTCGTCAGGTGCAGGACGTATTGCAGCGGCCTTTGGTGTTGGAAAACGTCTCCAGCTATGTGCGTGCCAAAGCCGATGAGTTCAGCGAGTGGGAATTCCTCAATGCCCTGGCCCATTTGTCGGGGTGCCAATTGCTGCTGGACGTGAACAACGTCTATGTCAGCGCGCGTAACCATGGGTTCGACCCGTGGACCTTTATCCGTAACCTGCCGCCGCAGAGCATCCGCCAATTGCACCTGGCCGGGCACCGCGATTACGGCGATTACGTGCTCGATACCCATGACCACCCGGTGTGTGATCCGGTGTGGGCGCTGTATCAACAAACCCTCGCGCACATCGGGCCGGTGTCGACCTTATTGGAACGCGATGACCATTTCCCGCCGTTTCAGGAACTGCTCGACGAATTGGCTAAGGCGCGCCAATTAGGCGCATCCGCCTTGGCCGGGAGGGCCTTATGCGCCTGACCGACTGGCAGCTGGCGTTCGAGGCGCACCTGCTCAACGACGCGCCAGCGCTCGACCAAGGGTTTGCCGCGACATTGCGCGGCGGGCCGAGCCTGGATGTGGACACGGGCTTGGCGATCTACCACAACGCTTATCGCGCGCGCCTGCTGGACGTGCTGCGGCATGATTTCAGCGCCGTGCGCTACTGGTTAGGGGATGATGAGTTTGCCGCGCTGGCCGGCGCTTATGTGCGGCGTTATCCGTCCGAGCATTACAGTTTGCGCTGGCTCGGTGAGCGGTTCGCGAGGTTTATCCTTGAGCACCTGGCGCAAGAACACGGCGCGCCGCTGGCCGAACTGGCCCGTTTGGAATGGGCGTTTACTCTGGCCTTCGATGCGCCCCATGGCGAGCCGTTGACCCTGGCGGACATGGCCGAGCTACCGCCGCAGGCGTGGCCGGGGCTGCAAGTGGCGTGGGTTCCGTCGGTGCAGCAACTGGATTGCCATTTCAATTCCCTGGCAATCTGGCGCGCGGCCAAAGATAACGGTGACTTTCCGGGCAGCCATGCTGTGGAACCTGCGCAGGTCTGCCTGGTATGGCGCCATGAACAGGTGTGTCGCTACCGCACGCTGGAGCCGGCGGAAGCCAGCGCCCTGGCGGCCATGGTGACGACCGGTGGGTGTTTTGCAGAACTGTGTGCCCAACTGGCAGTCACTTATGCAGAGGGTGCCCCATTGCAGGCTGTTACATGGCTGAAACAGTGGGTCCAGGACGGTTTGCTGCAGTATCGAGCGGCATAGTCAGGCGCTATTAATCGATAGCCTCCTACGCGTCTTGAGATGGTCTACCCTCACAGCAGACGTCTGAAACAAGGGGGGACTACTCATGCTCGCGCAACTTCCACCGGCCTTACAGAATCTTCAGCTGCCGCTGCGTCTTCGACTCTGGGATGGCCATGAATTCAACTTGGGCCCAGAGCCCAGCGTCACCATCGTGGTCAAGGACCCCACGGTCGTGTCTCAGCTTTCCCATCCCACGCTCGATACCTTGGGCGAAGCCTTTGTGGTGGGCAAATTGGAGCTTGAAGGCTCCATCACCGAAGTGATCCGGGTGTGCGACGAGTTAAGTCACGCCTTGGTCGATGACGACGAAGGCAGTCGTCCGGTGCGCTCGATCCACGACAAGGCCACAGACGCAGCGGCCATTTCCTACCATTACGACCTGTCCAACGCCTTCTATCAGCTGTGGCTCGATCAGGACATGGCGTACTCCTGCGGTTATTTCGAAACCGGCAGCGAATCCATCGACCAGGCCCAGCAGGACAAATTCCGCCACCTATGCCGCAAGCTGCGGTTGCAACCGGGCGAATACCTGCTGGATGTCGGTTGCGGCTGGGGTGGGCTGGCACGGTTTGCGGCGCGGGAGTTTGGGGTCAAGGTGTTCGGCATCACCCTGAGCAAAGAGCAATTGCAACTGGCCAGGGAGCGGGTCAAGGCCGAGGGTTTGCAGGGTCAGGTTGACCTGCAACTGCTCGACTACCGCGATCTGCCCCAGGATGGCCGCTTCGACAAAGTGGTCAGCGTGGGCATGTTCGAACACGTTGGCCACGCCAACCTGGCGCAATACTGCAAGACCTTGTTCGGCGCCGTGCGTGAAGGCGGCCTGGTTATGAACCACGGCATCACCGCCAAGCACACCGACGGCCGCCCGGTCGGGCGTGGCGCGGGTGATTTTATCGAGCGCTACGTGTTCCCCAATGGCGAGCTGCCGCATCTGGCGATGATGACCGCCGAGCTCAGCGAAGTGGGGCTGGAAGTGGTCGATGTCGAGAGCCTGCGCCTGCACTACGCGCGCACGCTGGACCACTGGAGCGAGCGCCTGGAAGACAACCTGGAAGCCGCAGCCAAAATGGTGCCGGAACAGGCACTGCGTATCTGGCGGCTGTACCTGGCGGGCTGTGCTTATGCGTTCGCCCGGGGTTGGATCAACCTGCACCAGATCCTGGCGGTCAAACCCCATGCCGATGGCAGTCATGAACTGCCGTGGACGCGGGAAGATATCTACCGCTGAACCGGTGATACAGAGGGGGGAGGGGGCAAGCCCCTCCCACCATTTTCTACCGTGTTGGCAGTTAGAGAATCGGTGAGATCAAGCGCGCGACGCGCATTCCCAAATGCTGCAACTGGCGGGTTTCGCGGCTTTCTTCCTGGCTGACTTCATGGGCTTGGGCGAAATCGTCGAGCAACATCTGCTCCACCTGCTGGGCGAAGGCTTCGTCGACGGTCAGCAGCATCACTTCAAAATTCAGGCGGAACGAACGGTTGTCCATATTCGCACTGCCGATGGCGCTGATTTCGCCATCCACCAGTACCACTTTCTGATGCAGAAAACCGGGGGTATAGCGGAACACGCGCACCCCGGCGCGCACGGCTTCAATCGCGTACAGGCTAGAGGCGGCGTAGACGATGCGATGGTCGGGGCGCGATGGCAGCAGCAGGCGCACATCCACGCCGCGCAACACCGCCAGGCGCAGGGCGGCGAACACGGCCTCGTCGGGGATGAAATACGGACTGGTGATCCACACCCGTTCGGTGGCGGCGTGAATCGCCTCGACGAAAAACAGTGAGCAGGTTTCGTACGGGTCGGCCGGACCGCTGGACAGCAGTTGGCAGAGCACGCCGTCCTCGGGATAGGTATCCGGCAGGATCAGCGGCGGCAGTTCCCGCGCGGCCCAGAACCAGTCCTCGGCAAACGATTCCTGTAGGCACGCCACCACCGGGCCGGTGACTTGCACATGGGTGTCACGCCACGGTGCCAGCGGCGGTTTTTTGCCCAAGTACTCGTCCCCCACGTTGTGCCCGCCGACAAACCCCGTGATGCCGTCCACTACCACGATCTTGCGATGGTTGCGGAAGTTGACCTGGAAGCGGTTGAGCCAGCCGCTGCGGGTGGCGAAGGCTTTGATCTGCACGCCCGCGTCACGCAGTGATTGCACGTAGTGATGGGGCAGGGCGTGGCTGCCGATGCGGTCGTACAGCACATGAATGGCCACACCTTGCGCGGACTTTTCCTTCAACAGGGCGTGCAATTGCCGGCCAAGTTCGTCGTCATGAATGATGAAAAACTGGAACAGCACAGCGGACTTGGCGTTGCGGATGGCGTCGAAGATCGCGCTGAAAGTGGCATCCCCATTGACCAGCAGTTGTACTTGGTTATTGGCCAGGCACGGCATGCGGCCCAGTTTGGGCATGGCGCGCAATGAGCCGTAGGCGTTGGAGTGACGCGCGGCCAGTGCTTCCTCGACCCACGGGCGCCAGTTGAGCGCGGCGATGGCGCTGTGCATTTCCTGGTTGGCCTGGCGGCGCGCCTGGATATACGCATCGAAGGTGCTGCGGCCGAAAATCAGGTAAGGGATCAGGGTCAGGTACGGCATGAACATCAGCGACAAGGCCCAGGCGATGGAGCCTTGGGCGGTCCGGACGGTCAGCACCGCATGGATCGCGGCGAGGGTGCCGAAGAAGTGCAGGGTGGCGATAAAGTACGCCAGCAGGTGCGGGCCAAAAAAATCCATGGACGACGTTACTCCAGGCAATCCAGTGCCTAACAGACCATGTTCGGCCACGAATGTCGCTATTTTATTTGCCGTGCAACACTGGCTGTTTTGCGGCGTCTAACGCTCCACCTTTACCCAGGAGTTACCCGATGAATGCTCGTCTGCTGTGTATGACCATGGTTGTTGGTTTGTCGTTGCCCGTGGCGGCGCAGGCCCAGATGTTGGCGCCGGGCTTGTGGGAAGTGACCACCAGCAATATGAAAGTCGATAACCAGGAACTGCCGGATCTGTCGCTGATCCTCGGCCAGCTCAAGCAACAGATGACCCCCGAACAGCGCGCCATGCTGGAAAAACAGGGCATCACCATGGCCGGTAAAGGCGTGCAGGTGTGTCTGACGCCGGCGCAGGTGGCGTCCGATTCGATCCCCCTGACCGACCCACAATCGGGCTGCCGCCAGGAAGTGACCGACAAGACCGGCAACCAGTGGAAATTCCGCTTCAGTTGCCCCAAAGCCCAGGGTACGGGCGTGGCCACCTTCCAGAGCCAGAAAGAATTCACCACCACCGTCAATGGCACTTTCAATGCCACCGGCGTGCAACAAAAGGGCAGCCTGGACAGCCATGCCCAATGGCTGGGCAACGACTGCGGCACCGTCAAGCCGCGCGCCTAACGCTGGAAGTACAGCGGCAAGCCTTGGCAACTGTCGACCACCTGGCCGTTGTGCCACGCCAGGTGGCCGGAGACTAACGTGGTACTGACGCTGTGGCGAAAGCGGCGCTCGGCGAAGGGCGTCCAGCCGCAGCGGGCCAGGATCGGTTCCTCACTGACCGGCTTGCCTTGTGGCTCAGGTTTGATCAGCACCAAGTCGGCCCAATAGCCTTCACGCACATAGCCTCGATCCGGGATGGCGAAAAGATCGGCCACTCGGTGGCTGGTTTTGGCCACTAGCGTGGTCAACGGCAATAGCCCATCGGCCACCAATTCCATCAACGCCGGCAGCGCATGCTGCACCAGAGGCAAGCCCGCCGGCGCCTCGCGATAACCCAACTGTTTTTGTGCCCAGGTATGCGGCGCATGGTCACTGCCAATCACATCCAGACGATCACTGAGTAAGGCCTGGCGCAGTGCGTCGCGGTCGGCGCGAGTCTTGATCGCTGGGTTGCATTTGATCTGATGGCCGAGGCGGTGATAGTCGCGGTCATCAAATAGCAGATGGTGCAGGCATACTTCGGCGGTGATGCGTTTTTCGGTCAGGGGTTTGTCTTCGAACAACGCCAGCTCGCGGGCGCTGGTCAGGTGCAGCACATGTAGCCGCGTGCCGTACCGCCTGGCCAGCTCCACCGCATAAGACGACGAGCGATAGCACGCCTCGGCATCGCGGATCAGCGGGTGCGCCACCGCTGGGATCCCATCGCCGAAGCGTGCGCGCAGGCGCTGCTCATTGGCCTGGATGCTGGGGCTGTGTTCGCAATGGGCGAGCAGAAGAGTCGGCACTTCGGCGAACAGCCGCTCCAGAATCCGCGGGTCGTCCACCAGCATATTGCCCGTTGAGGCACCCATAAACACTTTGACCCCGGCGACCTCGCGCGGGTCGAGAGCGGCGACCTTATCGAGGTTGTCGTGGCTGACGCCAAAGTGAAAGCCATAGTTGGCCACCGAATGCAGCCCCGCGCGGCGCTTTTTGTCGGCCAGGGCCGCCAGGTTCAAGGTGGCGGGGGAGGTGTTGGGCATGTCCATAAAGCTGGTGATACCCCCGGCCACCGCCGCCCGCGATTCACTGTAGAAACTACCTTTGTCCGGCGCACCGGGGTCACGGAAATGCACCTGGTCATCGATCATGCCGGGCAGCAGCCACTGGCCCTGCGCGTCGATCGCCACGGCGGCGTTACAGCCGGTGATGCTGTTGGCGATCTTTTCGATGCGGCCGTTGGCGACCAGCACATCGGCGTCTCGGACCTGGCCTTCGTTGACCAAGCGTGCGTTGCGAATCAGCAGCCGGCTCATGGTTCAGAACTCGTTTTGCAGGGCTTTGTAGCCGCGCACCAGATCGACATTGGTGCGCGCCACGTCTTCGGAAAATTCCGAGGCACTGATGCTGACCGGCGGGAACTGCGACAGGTCGGTGTGCGGGCCGATGCGGGTGGTGGAGGGTACGTAGAAGGCGTCCGGTAAATCGCGGCCGTCGACCACCGAGTTATGCCGCACCACGCAGCCGTCACCCACTGCGCAGTTGAACAACACGCTGTTGAAGCCGATGAACACGCGGTCGCCCACGGTGCAAGGCCCGTGGACGATGGAGCGGTGGGCGATGGAGGTGAACTCGCCGATGGTCACCGCCGCGCCGGACTTGGAGTGGATCACCACCCCGTCCTGGATATTGGAGTTGGCGCCGATGGTGATCGGGTCCATGGCGCCGCTGGCGTCGACCTCATCGGCGCGGATCACGGCGTAAGGGCCGACGAATACGTTCTCGCCGATGTTCACCTTGCCGCAGATGATCGCGGTTTTATCCACGTAGGCCGATTCGGCAATCACCGGCAGATCGCCTGAAGGGTTCTTACGGATCATGGCTTGTCCAATGTGTTGCACAGGGTGTTGAGGTTGTATTCGAACAGCCCGATGAAGGTGCTGGCCGGGCCTTCGGCGGCGAGGGCGTCGGAGTACAGCGTCCCGCCGATCTGTGCGCCGCTTTCGTCGGCGATCTGCTTGAGCAGGCGCGCGTCCTTGATGTTCTCCATAAACACCGCTTTGACCTTGTCCTTGCGAATCTGCGTAATCAGCGCGGCGACTTCGGCTGCGGAAGGCTCCCGCTCGGTGGACAAACCTTGGGGGGCGAGGAACTGAATGCCATAGGCCTGGCCCAGGTAACCGAAGGCATCATGGGAGGTGACGATGCGGCGATTACCCGGCGGTAGCGCGCCGAACTTGGCTTTGGCTTCGGCCAGCAGGCGGTAGATTTGTTTCAGATAGGCTTGGCTGTTGCGCTGGTAATCGGCTTGGTTGGCCGGGTCGGCGGCTATCAGCGCCTTGGTGATGTTGTTCACATAGATTTCGGCGTTGGCCAGGTTGTGCCAGGCGTGCGGGTCGGGGATGGTTTCGCCGTCTTCTTCCATGGTGTGAGAGATCACGCCTTTGCTGGCGGTGACCACGGTGGCCCGGGTTTCGGTACTCGCCACCAGGCGGTCCAGCCACGGCTCGAAGCCCAGGCCGTTCTTGATAATCAGCTTGGCTTTAAGCAGCGCCTTGGCATCGTCCGGGGTGGGCTCGTAGGTATGGGCGTCGGCGTCGGGGCCGACCATATTGCTGATCTGGATGTGATCGCCACCAATCTGGTGGGTGATGTCATCGAGAATACTGAAACTGGTGACCACTTTGAGTTTGTCGGCGGCCTGGGCCATCGACAGCGGTAGCAGCAAACTGAACAGCACGAGTAGAGCGCGCATCGGCAAACACCTCATTGGGATGACAGGAGGGGCGGGCGGCGCAGCAAGCCGTGCACCGGACCGAAGACCACAGACAACAAGTACCCGGCGCCCGCCACCAGCACGATTGCTGGGCCGCTGGGCAACGAGTAGTAGAACGACAGCAACAAGCCAAGCCATACCGACAGGCATCCCAGCACCGCCGATACCGCGATCAACACCGGCAGGCGCCGGCTCCAGAACCGTGAAGCGATGGCCGGCAGCATCATCAACCCCACCACCATCAGCGCGCCGATGGCCTGGAAACCGATCACCAGGTTCAGCACCACCAGGGTCAAAAACAGCCCGTGAGCCAGAGGGCCGAGGCGGCTGACGGTTTGCAGGAACAGTGGGTCGAGTGTGTCCAGCAGCAGCGGTTTGTAGATCAGCGCCATGGCGATCAGGCTGAACCCTGACACCCACAGCATGCCGGTAAGGGTGGTTTCATCCACCGCCAGGGCAGAACCGAATAACAGGTGCAACAGGTCCAGGCGTTTGCCGGCGATGCCGAGGATCAACACGCCGGCGGCGAGGGAAATGGGGTAGATGGCGGCGAGGCTGGCGTCCTCGCGCAGGCCGGTGCGGCGGGTGATCCACGCCGACAATCCGGCCATGCCCAGGCCGGCACCGAGTCCGCCGAGGGTCAGCGCCGGCAGGCTCAAACCGGCGAACCAAAACCCCAGAGCAGCGCCGGGCAGGATGCCGTGGGCCACGGCGTCACCGATCAGGCTCATGCGCCGCAGAATCAGGAACACGCCCAGCGGCGCGGTGCTGCACGCCAGCACCAGCCCGCCAATCAGTGCGCGGCGCATAAACACGAAGTCAAAGAATGGCATCCACAGGTGGGCGGCGAAGTGCATCAGGCCACCTGCATTTGGGGCTGGGGTCGGATCAGCTCTTTGCTCGGGCCCAACAAGCAGCCGGTGCCTTTGATCTGCAACACGGTTTGAGTGTGACGGCGCACGGATGCCAGGTCATGGCAGACCACCACCAAGGTGCGGCCCGACGCGTGCCAGGCATGGATGTGTTTCCAGCACAGCGCCTGGCCCTCTTCATCAAGGGCGGCGTGGGGTTCGTCGAGCAGCAGCACCGGCGACTCCGACAGGCTCATGCGTGCCAGCAGCGCACGCTGCAACTGGCCGCCGGACAAGGCCATTAACGGGCGCTGTTCCAGGCCGCTGAGGCACCAGTCTTCAAGTACGGCTTGCAGGCGCTGGCTGCGCTGTTGCGGGCTGAGTTGCAAACCCCAGAAACCGGCGGCGACCAGTTCTTGCAGGCTGATGGGAAACTGCCGGTCCAAGTGCTGTTGCTGCGGCAGGAACGCCAGGCCGCCACGTCGCGGCACGTTCACGCTGACCTTACCGGTCAACGGCTTTTGCAGGCCCGCAATGACTTTGAGCAGGCTGCTCTTGCCGGTGCCATTGGCGCCGATCACGCCGGTGAGGCTGCCTTTTTCAAGGGTGAAATCCACAGGTGGCGTCAGCGGTTGGCCGGGCGCGCCCCAGCGCAAAGCGGTGCAGGTGATCATGCAGAGTGTCTCGTCCAGCGGCTTTCAGCCACGGCATCGTGCGCGTGCAGGCTTTCGGCGTGGATCACTTTGAGGTGAAAGGCGTTGATCGCGTCCGAGCGTTTCAAGGCGAGGTTTACGCGGCGGGCGGCGTCTTCGCAGAACATCAGGTTCTGCCCGTTGGCGAGGGCGAAGGCTTGCTCGTCGGCGCGTTTCACCGCGGTTTGCACGGCGGTGCCGAGTGCGGCTTCGACGTCGTTGATCAGTTCGACCAAGGGCAGCTGCTCACCTTGTAGGTGCACATGTAGTTGCGCGCTGCTGCGCTGGCTGTGGGGTGTGGCGACAATCCCCTTGGCGCTGCCGAGCCAGGTCAGTACGTCTGCATGCTGCAAAGCTGTGTTGGCGAAATCCTCGATAAATTGCTGCTGAATCAACTGCCTGGCGAGCGCGGCCGAGCATGGGCAGGTCGAGGAGTACGCGACGTCAATTTTTAGTTCCACGTGGAACATCTGGTTTTCCAACTGCGCTTCGATGCTGACCGGATAGCTTTTCCAGCCGGTCAGAGGGCTGACCAACGCTGGGCGCTTGAGCAGCAAATCAGTGTGGATGCGCAGGTAAGCGTTCTTAGATAAACCTTCATGACTGTCGAGAAAACGCTGCAGTACAGTGCGCAGAAGTGCAGGGGTGAGGGGCTGCTGGTCGAGCATCTCCAGTGCCAGGTACAGGCGTGACATGTGGATGCCGCGTGCGGTGCCGTCGTCGAGGCTGACACCCGCGTCGGCGGTGGCGGCCAGGCGCTGGCCGTCTATCAGAATTGGCAGGGCAATGCCGCACATGCCGACCCAGTCGAGTGGCAAGGCTTGGCGTGAAGCCTGCGCGGCAATGTCCGGCAAGGTCAGCGCGTTCATAAGCAGGTCCATCGTTGGAAATAATTCGACATGTTATAGTATAACAATCAAATCGACGATGAATTTTCTACGCCAGCCTTTGTTCAGCCATGTCGAGCAGGGACGCTCCTTTATTCGCGGTATTTGTCATGCACAGACGTCAGCTTCTTAACCTGCTCTTGGCCAGCCCCCTTTTCGTCCTGCCGTTCACGGTTCACGCCACGCAAATCCGCAACGCGCGCTTATGGCGTTCGGACGACAAGCTACGGCTGGTGTTCGACCTTAGTGGCCCGGTGCAGTACAAGACCTTCTCGCTGACCGCGCCGGAGCGTTTGATCATCGACCTGAGCGGCGCCGGGCTCAGTGGGGATTTTTCGCAGATGGTGCTGAAAAACAGCGGCATCACTTCGATTCGTTCGGGACATTTCGGCCAGAACGACACGCGCATCGTGCTGGACCTGGCGGCGCCGATGCAGCTCAACAGCTTTGTGCTGCCGCCCCAGGATGGCCAAGGGCACCGTCTGGTGCTGGACCTGACCCGCGCGACCCAGGCGCCCCGTCAAATCGCAGCTGAATCGGCGCCGTTAGTGGCTTCGGTGGACAAAGCCCATCCCAAGCGCGACATCATCGTAGTGGTCGACCCCGGTCACGGCGGCAAAGACCCCGGCGCCATTGGCTCCAAGGGCCAGCGCGAAAAAGATGTGGTGTTGTCCATCGCCCAACTGCTGGCCAAGCGCTTGAAGCGCGAAAAGGGCTTTGATGTGAAGCTGGTACGCAACGACGACTTCTTCGTGCCGCTGCGCAAGCGCGTGGACATCGCCCGTCGACACAAAGCCGATATGTTCATCTCCGTACACGCCGACGCCGCGCCACGCCTGACCGCGTCGGGGGCTTCGGTGTATGCGTTGTCCGAAGGCGGCGCCACCTCCGCCACGGCGCGCTTTATGGCTCAGCGCGAAAACGGCGCGGACCTGCTGGGCGCCACCACGCTGCTCAATCTCAAGGACAAAGACCCGATGCTCGCCGGGGTGATTCTTGATATGTCGATGAACGCCACCATCGCTTCCAGCCTGCAATTGGGCAGTTCGGTGCTGGGCAGCTTGCAGAGCATCACGTCGTTGCATCAGAAGCGTGTGGAACAGGCGGGGTTTGCGGTGCTCAAGTCACCGGATGTGCCGTCGATTCTGGTGGAGACCGGGTTTATCTCCAATGCCCGGGACGCGCAGCGGCTGGTGACTGCACGTCACCAGCAGGCTGTGGCTGACGGATTATTCGAGGGCCTGAGAAATTATTTCCAGAAGAATCCGCCGATCAACAGCTACATGGGCTGGGTGCAAGACCAGAAAAACGCCCGTGCTTAGCAGCCGGTGAGACGGCTGCAGGTGAAGGTGGCGCCGGCGCCCCCGGAACTGGAGAAGCGGTTGATCGTGGTCCAACCGACTCTGCGTGTGTAACCGACCCACGCTTCACCGTCCGACGCCAGGCCGGTAAAGAACGTCAATTGCCCGTAACGGCTGTTGGTCTGCGCCCAGTAGCGTTTACCGATTACCTCAAAGCCACGCAAATATGTGGTGCTGCCAATCGTCGCTACGCTGTAGGCGTTGCCCAACGGGTCTACGCAGGCCAGCAGGTTGGCGCTGCGCGTGCAGTTAGCCAACAGGCTCGGTGTTTGGGCATTGGCCTGGGTCGCGAAAATCAGCAGCAGGCCATACAGCAGATAGTTCATGGGCGTTCTCGACATCAGCAGGCGCCAGCATTGCCGTCTTCATCACGTTGAGCAAGCGGGGGTTGGCTTATTTGTGTTGTTATACTATAGCATTAATAACAGCCCGATTCGAACGGGCGACCTGATGAGAATGACCTGATGCCCAATCGACTCCCCGTTACCGTGCTGTCCGGCTTCCTCGGCGCCGGTAAAAGTACGCTGCTCAACTACATCCTGCGCAACCGCGACAACCTGCGGGTGGCGGTGATCGTCAACGACATGAGTGAAATCAACATCGACGGCAGCGAAGTGCAGCGCGATGTCACCCTCAACCGCGCCGAAGAAAAACTGGTGGAGATGAGCAACGGCTGCATCTGCTGCACCTTGCGTGAAGACCTGCTGGAAGAAGTCGCCAAGCTCGCCAGGGACGGGCGCTTCGATTACCTGCTGATCGAATCCACGGGTATTTCCGAGCCTCTGCCGGTGGCCGAAACCTTCACCTTCCGCGATGAAAACCAGCAAAGCCTGGCCGATATCGCACGTTTGGACACCATGGTCACCGTGGTCGACGGCATCAACTTCCTGCTCGACTACCAAGCTGCCGAAAGCCTGGCCTCGCGCGGTGAGACGTTGGGTGAAGAGGACGAGCGCTCGATCACCGACCTGCTGATTGAGCAGATCGAGTTCGCCGACGTGATTCTGATCAGCAAGATCGACCTGATCAGCCAGCACGAGCGCGAGGAGTTGATGGCGATCCTTGAGCGCCTCAACGCTCACGCCAAGATCATCCCGATGGTGATGGGCGAGGTGCCTCTGGACCAGATCCTCAACACCGGCCGCTTCGACTTCGAGCGCGCCGCCCAGGCGCCCGGCTGGTTGCAGGAATTGCGCGGCGAGCATGTGCCGGAAACCGAAGAGTACGGTATCGCGTCCACCGCTTATCGTGCGCGGCGCCCGTTCCATCCGCAGCGTTTCTACGACTTTATTGACCGCCCCTGGGTCAACGGCAAATTGCTGCGTTCCAAAGGCTTTTTCTGGCTGGCCAGCAAGCATCAGGATGCGGGCAGTTGGTCCCAGGCCGGTGGCTTGATGCGCCATGGATTCGCCGGGCGCTGGTGGCGTTTCGTGCCGAAAAACCAGTGGCCGCAGGATGAAGAAAGCGTCGCGGCAATCATGGGCAATTGGCAACTGAGCAACGGCGATTGCCGTCAGGAACTGGTGTTTATCGGGCAACACATCGACTTTGCCCAGCTACGCGCCGAGTTGGATGCGTGCTTGCTCACCGATGCAGAAATGGCCCTGGGTGTCGATGGATGGCGCTTGCTGGCCGATCCTTTTGGCCCTTGGTACGACGAGGTGGCCTGATGCTCGCTGCACTGCCGCCCTTGCGCCCGCTGATTCGCCAAACCCGCGGCGAAACCCCGTTGGCGCTGTCTGAAATCCTCGAAGATGGCGTAAATCTGGCGCTGTGGCAGCGGCAATTACCCCTGCACATTGCCGAATTCGGCGCCTTGCTGGTTTCGCTCAACGAGCCCGTAGCCGATTCGTTGGTGGCGGAACTGGGCAGTGATGATGCGGTGCCGAATTTGCAGGGATTGGCGGCCAATTGCCGCGATCTTGAAGGCTATGAGGGATTTATTGCCGATGTGTCCTGGTTGACCAGCGCCTTTGCCTGCCTGCTCGGCGCCCGACGCATTGGCGTGCGCCTGCGCTTGCTGGATAAAGCCATGTGCCCACGGTTTCACGTCGACCACGTACCGGTGCGGCTGATCACCACCTATGCCGGGATCGGCAGCCAGTGGTTGCGGGAGGGGGTCATGGACCGGCGTCACTTGGGACAACCCGAAGCCGAACCCACCGCACGTGTTGAGCAGATCCATTGTGGCGAAGTGGCCTTGCTCAAAGGCAGCAAGTGGCACGGTAACGAAGGCCACGGTTTGATCCATCGTTCGCCGGCGCTCAAAGAAGGCGAGCGCCGGTTGATCCTGACGCTGGATTGGCTGGCATAACCGCGTAGGATCAAGCGCTCTACACGGCCTGAATGATGCCCTCCATGCTGCAGAACATTCCCACTCATGTGATAGCCGGGCCACTAGGTGCCGGCAAGACTAGCCTGATCAGGCAACTGCTGGCCCAACGCCCGGAAGATGAGCGCTGGGCAGTATTGATCAATGAGTTCGGCCAGATCGGCCTGGACGCCGCGCTGCTGACCCAGGATGACGACGGTATTGCCTTGGGCGAGGTCGCCGGTGGCTGCCTGTGTTGTGTGAACGGTGCACCGTTCCAGGTAGGTCTTAGCCGTTTGTTGCGTAAGGCCAAGCCGCATCGTTTGTTTATCGAGCCATCGGGGTTGGGCCATCCGGCGCAGTTGCTCAAGCAGTTGCGCCAAGTGCCGTGGCAGGGCGTGTTGACGGTCCAGCCTTGTGTGCTGGTCCTGGATGCCCAGGCCCTGGCCAGAGGCAACCCCTTGCCGCCGGCACAGCAGGAAACACTGACCAATGCTGGGCTGCTGGTCTTGAACAAGGAGGAGGGGCTGGACGCGGTGCAGCGTCAGGCGATTGAGGCCCGGTTACCCGATTGCCCGCGTTACTGGACCCATCAGGCGCATCTGCCATTGGCCCTGCTGCCGGGGTTGGATCAGCACGCGGGCGAGGCTGTGGATAACGGTCATGAGTCCCCAGGCTTGGCGCATATACCAGCGATCTGGAGCGATCCGGCCGTGCCGATTTGCCTGAGCCACGCCCAGGACGGCGGCTGGAGTGTGGGTTGGCGTTGGCATCCTAGCCAGCAATTCGACACTCAACGCGTGGCGGCGTGGCTGGCAGACCTCGCGTGGCGGCGCGCCAAGCTGGTTATCCACAGCCGCGACGGTTGGGTCAGCGCCAATGCTCTGGATAACTGCTCGCTCGCGTGGCTGCCCAGCGAATGGCGCCGTGATTCTCGTCTTGAATTGATCTTCAGCACGCCACAGGACGTGGCGGCATTGCAGGCCGGGTTGGCGGCCTGCCGTTATTGACGGTGCTTGGTGCTGTGGTCCTGGCGCCATTGGCTCAGCTCGATGATCTCGGCGCTAGGCAAAGGTGTCTTGATCTCGAACGGGTAGGGCGCCAGTTCAATCTGCGCGCTATGGGCGCCGAACTGAGTGATGGTGCCGGGGTGGCGGGTTTCGCCGGTCACGGTGAACTCGAAATTGTAGACCCGCGCCAAACGCCGCCGCCCATTGGCATCCTTTACAAAGCCGATGCGCTTGAGCGCTACCGCGCCGTCCAGCAGCTCGATGTCGAGCTTGGCGCAATGCTGCTTGACCCGCTCCAACGCGCGCTCGCGCAAGCCGTGGTTGTGCCACACCCAGGCGGCACCGGTCGCCAGCAGCATCAACACAAACATGTTTCCCAGGGTCAGCATGCGATGAACTCCAACAAAGTGAGAGCAGCTTAACTGTGTCGCCGGTCTGTCGTACAGGCTGCGTTTAGTCGCATACTGCGCGGCCAGAATCCAAACGGCTTTACGGAAATCCCCTGCATGAAACGCACCCCTCATCTGCTTGCGATCCAGTCTCATGTGGTCTTTGGCCACGCCGGAAACAGCGCCGCCGTGTTCCCCATGCAGCGGGTCGGGGTAAACGTCTGGCCGCTCAACACGGTGCAGTTCTCCAACCACACCCAGTATGGACAGTGGGCGGGAGAAGTGTTGGCGCCGCAGCAAATTCCTGCGTTGGTGGAAGGCATTGCCGCCATCGGCGAGCTGGGTAACTGCGATGCCATCCTGTCCGGTTACCTGGGCAGTGCGGACCAGGGCCGGGCGATCCTCAGCGGCGTGGCGCGCATCAAGGCAGTCAATCCCAAGGCGCTTTACTTATGCGACCCGGTAATGGGGCATCCGGAAAAAGGCTGCATCGTGCCCCAGGAAGTCAGCGATTTCCTGCTTGATGAAGCCGCGGCCATGGCCGACTTCCTGTGCCCCAACCAACTGGAACTGGACAGTTTTGCCGGGCGCAAACCGCGCTCGCTGTTCGATTGCCTGGCCATGGCCAAGGCGTTGCTAGCCCGTGGGCCCAAGGCGGTTCTGGTCAAGCATTTGGATTACCCGGGCAAGTTGCCGGACGGCTTCGAGATGCTGCTGGTAACCGCCGACGCCAGTTGGCACCTGCGCCGGCCGTTGCTGGCCTTCCCGCGCCAGCCGGTGGGGGTGGGAGACCTGACATCCGGGTTGTTCCTGGCGCGTGTGTTGTTGGGGGACAGCTTACTGGCGGCCTTTGAGTTTACCGCTGCGGCCGTCCACGAAGTACTGCTGGAGACCCAGGCTTGCGCCAGTTATGAATTGGAGCTGGTGCGCGCCCAGGACCGTATCGCCCATCCTCGCGTTCGCTTCGAAGCGACACCCATCACTCTGTAAGCACACCTGACCCAATGTGGGAGCAAGCCCGCTCCCACATTGTTGTTGGGTTTACGGCCTCAACCTTACGGCGCGTCGGCCTTGATTTCCTGATAGCGCTTTTCCAGCTCCTGGCGAATCTGCCGACGTTGTTGAGCCTGCACAAAGCGCCGCTTGCTTTCACTGTTATGCGGTTGCAACGGCGGGACGGCAGCCGGTTTGCGCTGGTCGTCCACCGCCACCATGGTAAAGAAGCAGCTGTTGGTATGCCGCACCGAGCGCTCGCGAATGTTCTCGGTCACCACCTTGATGCCCACTTCCATGGAGGTATTGCCGGTGTAATTGACCGAAGCGAGAAAGGTCACCAGCTCGCCGACATGGATCGGCTCGCGGAAAATCACCTGATCCACCGATAACGTCACCACATAGCGCCCGGCGTAACGGCTGGCGCAGGCGTAGGCCACTTCGTCGAGGTACTTGAGCAAGGTGCCGCCATGGACATTGCCTGAGAAGTTGGCCATATCAGGGGTCATCAAGACCGTCATCGACAGCTGGGCGTTTCCGGGTTCCATAGCTCACTCACGGGTTATAGGCATTGGTGGGGAAAGCACCTCTGCGGGTGCTGGACTCTTTACTGCGCTAGCCCTAACGGGACGCCGGCGGGCGGCTTGCCGTCACGCGTGGGCCGATCTGTTTCCATATATTGCACCGGCTTTTCGCCGGAAGTCGCGGTGTTAACCTTCAAAAGCCCGTCTCAGGGCATTTCTTACGATTTAGGTGGACTTTTCCTTCAGCTTTTTAAGGCCAGTTAACGCTGCGAGCTGAAGTGGGAAAAGCGCCGGTACCCTCAAGGAGCCCCTCGCCATGCACGCCATCAGCTTTATCCAGGACTTGGCTGTGATCATGTTGGTGGCAGGGGTGGTTACCATCCTGTTTCATCGGCTTAAGCAGCCTGTGGTGCTGGGGTATATCGTCGCCGGCTTTATCATCGGCCCCCACACGCCGCCCTTCGGGCTGATCCACGACGAAGACACCATCAAGACACTGGCCGAGCTGGGGGTGATCTTCCTGATGTTCTGCCTGGGCCTGGAGTTCAGCCTACGCAAGTTGTTCAAGGTGGGTGCCACTGCGTTTATCGCGGCGTTCCTGGAAATCATCCTGATGATCTGGATCGGCTACGAAATCGGCCGCTGGTTCGACTGGAGCACCATGGACTCGCTGTTCCTCGGCGCGATCCTGGCCATCTCTTCCACCACCATCATCGTCAAAGCCCTCAATGACCTGAAGATGAAAGACCAGCGCTTCGCCCAACTGATTTTCGGCGTGCTGATAGTGGAAGACATCCTCGGGATCGGCATCATCGCGCTGTTGTCGAGCATCGCCGTCAGCGGCACGGTCAGCTCCGGCGAGGTGTTTTCCACGGTCGGCAAGCTCTCGCTGTTCATGGTCGTCGCGCTGGTGATCGGTATTCTGCTGGTGCCGCGCCTGCTGGCCTATGTGGCCAAGTTCGAAAGCAACGAGATGTTGCTGATTACCGTGTTGGGCCTGTGCTTCGGGTTCTGCCTGCTGGTGGTGAAGCTGGAATACAGCATGGTGCTGGGCGCGTTCCTGATTGGCGCGATCATGGCCGAGTCGCGGCAGTTGCTTAAGATTGAGCGCCTGATCGAGCCGGTTCGCGACATGTTCAGTGCGATTTTCTTTGTCGCCATCGGTCTGATGATCGACCCTCGGATCCTGCTTCAGTACGCCTGGCCTATCGCTGTGATCACCGTCGCGGTGGTGCTGGGCAAGATGCTCTCCTGTGGCCTGGGGGCGTTTATCGCGGGTAACGATGGGCGTACGTCATTGCGGGTCGGCATGGGCCTGTCACAGATAGGCGAGTTTTCCTTCATCATCGCGGCGTTAGGAATGACGTTGCAGGTGACCAGCGACTTTCTGTATCCGGTGGCGGTGGCGGTCTCGGCCATTACCACTTTGCTCACCCCCTATCTGATTCGTGGGGCCGACCCGTTGTCATTGAAGATGGCGGCAGTGATGCCTCGGCGCATGAGCCGGGTGTTCGGTATGTATGGCGAATGGTTGCGCAGCATTCAGCCTCAGGGAGAGGGCGCGATGCTGGCGGCGATGATCCGCAAAATCGTCCTGCAAGTAGGGGTGAATCTGGCGCTGGTGGTGGCGATCTTCTTTGCCGGCAGCTATTTCGCCGCACATATCGGCGGGTATCTGGAGGGTTGGATCAGCGATCCCAGCTGGCAAAAGGCATTGATCTGGGGCGGGGCGCTGCTGTTGTCGCTGCCGTTTTTGATCGCGGCGTACCGCAAGCTCAAAGCCCTGTCGATGTTGCTGGCGGAGATGAGCGTCAAGCCGGAAATGGCCGGACGGCATACCCAGCGTGTGCGGCGGGTGATTGCCGAGCTGATTCCGATTCTGTCGCTGCTGGTGATCTTTCTGCTTTTGGCCGCGTTGTCGGCCAGTATCCTGCCGACCAACAAGTTGCTGGTGCTGGTCGCGGTGGTTGCGGCGGCGGTGGCGGCGGTGCTCTGGCGCTGGTTCATCCGCGTGCATACGCGGATGCAGGTCGCGTTGTTGGAAACGCTGGACAACCATAACGATACGCCGGAGCACTAAAGCGCCGAGTACGGGACTCAGCTTTCCAGCCAGACGTCCCGCGCCCAGTGCCAGACCGATTCCCAGGTTTCTTCCTGGACAAGTTCCTCTTCGGCTGACCACAGCACCACAGTGCCGTCTTCCTCAACGCAGTAGTAGTCGTCGCCGTCCTGGCAGATCGGGATCAGGCTACGCTCCACACCGGCATCCCAGGCATTGGCGGCCACGTCCGGCAGGTAGGTATGAGATTGAGGGTCGGTGACGGTCACCGGCTCCAGGCTGCCGTAGACCACGTCGCTGACGGTCAGCAGAAATTCGCGGAAGACAAAGGGGATATCGATGAACAGCTGTTCTTCGATTTCCACCAGCAGGTCTTCGTCAGGCAGTTCCAGCGGAACCGGAACCGGTTCGTTGGCTTCACGCAGTTGTTCGATGATTTCTTCCACGGCCGGGATCCTCTTGCTGATGGCGCGGGTTGATAGGGGCGTTTTATACAGTAGCTCGCTATAAGTGCAACCGTGAAATAGAAAACCCCGGACAGGTCCGGGGTTTCTTTGTTGCGGGCTCAAGCGAGCGGGGATCAGCCGTTCTGGCGGATACCGGCGACCAGCCAAGGCTGGTTATCGCCCTGGGCGCGTTCCATGTTCCAGCTTTCGCTGAACGCTTCGCCCTGGTCGAAACGCGAGGTTTTCGACACACCGCTGAAAGTCAGGGTGGCGATGGTCTTGTCGGCGCGATCATCCACACCGTCAAGCTGGACGCGCAGGTCGTCGATATAGGTCGACTGGAAACCGTCGCCCAAATCGGCGCGTTCGCGCTTGAGGAACTCCAGCAGTTGTGGGGTCACGAACTCGGCGATCTTGTCCATTTCGTTGGCGTCCCAGTGCTGCTGCAGGGACTGGAAGTGGCTGCGGGCCGCTTCGATAAAACGCTCTTCGTTGAACCAGGCCGGTGCATTGATCACCGGACGGGCGGCAGGCGCTGCCGAACCACCGAAGATCGAGCCCATGGCCGGCTTCTGCTCGAACACTTCACGCTGCATCGGCGCGCCGGCCGGAGCCAGGTGCTCCTGCTGCTTGCGGCGACGGGCGGCGATAAAGCGGAAGATCACGAAGGCGATGACCGCGAGGATCAGGATGTCGAAGATCTGCATGCCCTGGAAGCCGCCACCCATGAACATGGACGCCAGCAGGCCACCGGCTGCGATACCGGCCAGAGGGCCCAACCAGCGCGAAGCGCCGCCGGCCTTGGCCGCAGCGCCTGCTGCACCGGCCGCGCCTGCGGTGGCTGCTGCACCGCCCGCACCGGCGGATGGGGCCATTTGGCTGGTCTGGTGAGTGGGGGCTGCGCCCGAACTTTTGCCGCCACCGAAGCGTTTGGCGTTGGCGTCGAGGCTCATCGTCAGGCCGATGCACAACGCCATGGCGATGCTAAGAAAACGTTTCATAAAGGGAATTCCCATTTGTGGATTGCACGCGCGCCATGTTGCACAGGTGTAATGACAGTGGCTAGCGACATAATGTTTCGGGCTTTTGCGTAGGACTGAATCCGAAAGATCTGTAGGACTAATTACAGATATGGGCCCGCGCTCGTTAAAAACAAGGATAACGAGCGGCAAGCCCGCAGTTCAGATCGCTTCGAGTTTGGCGTAACCCATCATCAGCCACTTGCTGCCTTCGGCGAAGTTCACCTGCACGCGGGCCTGGGCACCGGCGCCTTCGAAGTTGAGGATCACGCCTTCGCCGAAGATCGCATGCTTGACCTGCTGGCCAAGGCTGAACGGCGTTTCCGGAATCTCAGAACCGGCGAACATGTTGCTGGAGTTCTGCTGCTGGCCACCGCCGAATGGGCGACTGACGCTGTTGGACAAGCGCACTTCCTGGATCAGACCTTTTGGCACTTCGCGTACGAAGCGCGACACCTTGTTGTAGGTTTCGCTCCCGTACAGCCGTCGGGTCTCGGCGTAGGTCATCACCAGGTTCTGCATGGCCCGGGTAATGCCCACGTAGGCCAGGCGGCGTTCTTCCTCAAGGCGGCCGGGTTCTTCCAGGCTCATCTTGTGTGGGAACAGGCCTTCTTCCATGCCCACCAGGAACACGTACGGGAATTCCAGGCCCTTGGCGCTGTGCAGAGTCATCAGCTGAATGCTGTCTTCGTGCTCGTCGGCCTGGGTATCGCCGGCTTCCAGGGACGCATGGCCGAGGAATGCGGCGAGCGGGGTCAGTTCTTCGTCTTCCTCAGTGTTCTCGAATGCACGAGCCGCGCTGACCAGTTCCTCAAGGTTTTCCACCCGGGCCTGGCCTTTCTCGCCTTTTTCCGCTTCGTGATAGGCGATCAATCCGGACTGCTCGATGACGGTCTGGGTCATCAAGTGCAGGGGCATTTCCGCGCACTTGGCCGCGAGGTTCTCGATCAGTTCGACAAACACGCCCAGCGCCCCGGCTGCGCGACCGGTCAAACCCTTGTTGGCGATCAGCAGGCGCATGGCCTCCCACATCGACACATCGGCGTGGCGGGCATGCTCGCGGATCGCTTCAACGGTTTTCTCACCAATGCCACGGGCCGGGATATTGATCACCCGCTCCAACGCCGCGTCGTTACCACGGCCTTCCAGCAAGCGCAGGTAGGCCATGGCGTTCTTGATTTCCGCACGTTCGAAGAAGCGCTGGCCGCCATAAATGCGGTAGGGGATGCGCTCGCGCAACAAGGCTTCTTCCAGCACCCGCGATTGGGCGTTGGAGCGGTACAGAATGGCGATATCGCTGCGGGCGATGCCGGTTTTCAGGGCGCTTTCGATGGTTTCGACCACATAGCGCGCTTCATCGTGTTCGTTGAATGCGGCGTACAGGTTGATCGCTTCGCCTTCGCCGCCGTCGGTCCACAATTCCTTGCCCAGACGCCCGGTGTTGTTGGCGATCAAGGCGTTGGCGGCCTTGAGAATGCCGGCAGTGGAGCGGTAGTTCTGCTCCAGGCGGATAGTGACCGCGTCCGGGAAATCCTCGGAATACTGATAGATGTTCTCGATTTTCGCGCCGCGCCAGCCGTAGATCGACTGATCGTCGTCGCCCACCACCATCAGGCTGTCGCCGCCCTTGGCCAGCAGGCGCAACCACGCGTACTGCACGGCGTTAGTGTCCTGGAACTCGTCCACCAGAATGTGCCGGAAGCGCTTCTGGTAATGGGCCAGCAAGCCCGGGTTGTCGCGCCACAGGTCAAGGGCGCGCAGCAGCAATTCGGAGAAGTCGATCACGCCGGCGCGTACGCAAGCAGCCTCGTAGGCTTCATAAATGCTGCGCATGGTGGCCAGGAACAGGTCGCCACTGGCCTGAATATGTTGCGGGCGCAGCCCTTCGTCTTTCTGGCCGTTGATAAACCACTGGGCCTGACGCGCGGGCCAGCGTTGTTCATCGAGGCCCAACTCGCGAATCACGCGCTTGACCAGGCGTTGCTGGTCGTCGCTGTCCAGAATCTGGAAGGTCTGGCTCAGGCCTGCTTCCTGCCAGTGGGCACGCAACAGGCGATGCGCCAGGCCGTGGAAGGTGCCGACCCACATACCGGCCGGGCTGATGCCCATCAGCTGCTCGATGCGATGGCGCATCTCGGCGGCGGCCTTGTTGGTGAACGTCACCGACAGGATGGAGTGCGGCGATGCGTTCTCGACCTGGATCAACCAGGCGATACGGTGCACCAGCACTCGGGTTTTACCGGAGCCAGCACCGGCCAGGACCAACTGACGGCCAACGGGGGCCGCTACGGCCTGGCGTTGGGCATCGTTGAGGGAATTAAGCAAAAGAGAGAGATCATCGCGCATCGGCGCATTCTATGGCCCTCGGGGGAGTGGGGCAAATGCCAATGCCGGGCGGTCGGGACAAAACCATCGGCATGCTCCTTAGGGCGGTGAGGCGGATGACCGGTTAGTCAGGCGCCGCAGCCCGCGCGGTGTCTCGCTCAAGCCGTCTGGCCCAAAGGTTTGCGCGGCGCAGCCGTGAGGTTTTTATGACGTGGAGCAGTTTGGCCAGAGCGCTTGCTTGTGTATGCTCCGTCGACGTTTCGGGCTCACCATTATAAGAACACTGCCTATGACCCTCAGCACTGACCTGCCCAGCTCCTCGGCCGCGCCCGCGCCCGCGCAGGTTATTCACAAACAGTACGCCACCGAAATGGCCGTCGAGCGCACACGCCTGTTGTATCAGGGGTCGCTGCTGCCGACCTTGTTGATGCTGGTCAACGGGGTGGTGTGTGCCTGGTTGTTGTGGAACCCCGCCCAATACCTGCTCGACAGCATCTGGCTGGTGTGGCTGCTGGCGTTGGTGGCGCTGCGCGTGATCCAGGTGGCGGCGTTCGATTCGGCCATGCCCAGCCGTCAGGCCAGGCCGATTTGGCGACGCATGTTCATGCTCGGTTCGGCAGTCAGCGGTCTAACCTTGGCCACGGCCGCCATCGCCCTGGCGCCGGTCAACAGTTTCATGCAGCAGGCGTGGGTGTTCGGCCTGATCGGCGCGGCCACGTTGTCGGCCAGCGTGGCGTATGCCGTAAGTTTTCCTGCGTTTCTGTCATTTGCTTTGCCCTGCCTGGTGCCTTCCATTGTCTATCTGTTCTGGAACGGCGAGCCGCAGCAACAAGGTTGGGGCGTACTCGGCCTGATTCTGCTGGCGTCCTTGAGCCTGGTGGCATGGCAGGTCAATCGCCTGATTCAGCGTGGCCTATTGCGCCGCTTTCAAAACCAGGCATTGATCGAGCATCTGCAGCAGGCGCAGCAGCGCAGTGAGCAGTTGAATCAGGACTTGGTGCGTGAAGTCGAGCAACGGCGCCAGGTCGAGCAGGAATTGCGCGACGTACAAGTCGGCTTGCAGGATCGCGTGGCGCAACGCAGCCAGGAACTGGACCTCGCCAGCCAGGCCCTGAATAAAAGCGAAGCACGCCTGGTCATGGCGTTGCAGGCCAGTGAGTTGGGGCTGTGGGACTGGAACCTGCAAACCGACGAAGTGCATCACACCCAGATCAAAGAGCTGTTCGGCCTGGAGCCTGAATGCATCACGGCCATGCTCAGTCACCTCAAGCCGCGCCTGCACCCCGATGACCTGCCGTTGCTCAAGCGCGCACTGGTAGAGCACCTCAAAGGCCGTAGCGAGGACTACCAGGTGGAATACCGTGTGCGGCACGCCGACGGTCGCTGGGTCTGGATCGAAGACCGCGGCCGTGCGGTTGAACGTAGCCCCAGCGGGCGCGTGATCCGCATGCTCGGCACCCGCCGGGATATCAGCGCTGGCAAAGCCCTGGAAGAGCAACAGCGCCTGGCATCGACGGTGTTCGAGGCGGCCAGCGAAGGCATCGTGATCCTCGACCCGAACTACGTACTGATTGCCGTCAATCAGGCGTTCAGCCGTGTCACCGGCTTTGAGCGCGATGACATGCTGGGTCGCAACGTGGTGGAGTTGCCCAGCAGCCGCGATGCGCGGCGTCACTTCCCGATGATCCGTCAGGCATTGCTCATGCACGGCACCTGGCAGGGCGAATTGGTGGAAACGCGCAAAAACGGCGAACTCTACCCGCAGTGGCTGCAACTTAATGTAGTGCGCGATGTTCGGGGAAACGTCAGTCATATCGTGGGGTTCTTCGCCGATTTGTCGGCGCGCCGCGAGTCCGAAGAACGCATGCGTCACCTTACTCACTACGACGAACTGACCGGCCTGGCTAACCGCTCGCTGTTCCGCGAACGGCTGCGTGAAGCCCATCAAAGAGTGCGTAAGGGAGGGCGCAGCCTGGCGCTGCTGCACATCAATCTGGATCGCTTCAAGCTGCTCAATGACAGCCTGGGGCACGAAGTGGCCGACCAGCTGTTGCAGAAAATGGCGCGGCGCCTGATCAACGCCTTGCCCGAGGCCGACACTATTGCGCGCTTGTCCGGCGATGAATTTGCCGTGTTGTTCGATGCCTACGGCAGCCTGTCGAGCCTGGCGCGGGTGGCCACGCGGCTGCTGGCCAAGCTGCGGGTGCCGGTCACGGTGGAGGGGCATGAATTGGTGGTCAGTGCGTCGATGGGTGTCAGCCTTTTGCCGGATAACGCACGGGAAATTTCCGCGCTGGTCAGCCAAGCCAACATGGCCATGCAGCACGCCAAGCATCTGGGCGGCAACAACTTCCAGTTCTACACCGACAGCCTGCAAGCCAGCACCCTGGAGCGCTTGCAGCTGGAAAACCACCTGCGCAAAGCCATCGAAGAGCGCCAGCTCAGCGTGTTCTACCAGCCCAAGTTGTGCCTGGCCACCGGCAAGCTCAACGCCGCCGAGGCGCTGATCCGCTGGGAGCATCCGCAGTGGGGCATGGTGCCGCCGGCCGAGTTTATCGGCCTGGCCGAGGAGACCGGCCTGATCGTGCCGCTGGGGGAGTTCGTGTTGCGTGAAGCCTGCTGGCAGGCGTGCGAATGGCAGCGTCAGGGGTTGGCGCCGATTCGGGTGTCGGTGAATTTGTCGGTGCACCAACTGCGTCAGGGCAAACTGGTCAGCCTGGTGCGCCAGGTGTTGGAGGAAACCGGTCTGGACCCGCAGTACCTGGAGCTGGAACTCACCGAAAGTCAGTTGCTCGACAGCGTCGAACACATCATTGCGACCTTCCGGCAATTACGCGATCTAGGCGTGAAACTGGCGATTGATGACTTTGGCACGGGGTATTCGTCCCTCAGTTACCTCAAGCGCATTCCGGTGGATTACGTAAAGATCGATCAAACGTTTATTCGCGGCCTGGGCCAAGGTCGCGAAGACGCGGCGATTACCCGGGCGATTATCGCCATGGCCCACGGCTTGGCGCTCAAAGTGGTGGCCGAAGGGGTAGAAGATCACCAGCAGTTGGATTTCCTGCGCGCAGAGCAGTGCGACGAGGTGCAGGGCTATCTGATCAGTCGGCCGATGCAGGCCGATGGCATGGCGGATTTGTTACGAAAAAATGCGGATTTTTCTTAGGGACACCGAGGGCGCCATTGTGGCTACAAAGCGTCTGCCCTTTGAATCAGAGGGCAGCAGGGCGATTTAGTGACGTGTTGGACGGGCAAAAGCGCAATTCTTGTAGTATAACTACAAGCTTGCTACATCCCCTGGCCCTGCCAATAACAAGAGTCCTGCCCTTTGAACCTGTTGCAACATATCGCCCAGTCGCGCCACCTGTTACGCAAATCGGAACTCAAGGTTGCCGATCATGTGCTGCTTGACCCTGCGGCTGTGATGCACAGTTCCATGGCCGACCTGGCCCACAGCGTGGGCATCAGCGAACCGACCATCGTGCGTTTTTGCCGCGCCATCGGTTGCTCCGGGTTCCAGGACTTAAAACTCAAACTGGCCCAAAGCCTGGCTGCTGGCGCCAGCTTTGGTCAGTTCGCGATTCACGAAGACGATTCCGTCGCCGACTACAGCCTGAAAATCTTCGACACCACCTTGCACACCCTGATGGAAGTGCGCGAAAAGCTCGACCCGGTGGCGCTGCAAAAAGCCGTGACGGCCATGTCTCAGGCCCAGCGTGTGGAGTTTTACGGTTTTGGCGCCTCCGGTGCGGTAGCGGCCGATGCCCAGCACAAATTCTTCCGTCTATTGCTCACGGCGGCGGCCTACAGCGACCCGCATATGCAGGCGATGTCGGCCGTGACCTTGAAGCCGACCGACGTGGCGATCTGCATTTCTCAGTCGGGCCGCTCCAAGGACCTGCTGATCACCGCCAACCTGGTGCGTGAAAGCGGTGCGTCGTTGATCACCTTGTGCCCGAGTCAGACACCGTTGGCGGAACTGTCCACGGTCAATCTGGCCATCGATGTGCACGAAGACACTGAAATCTACACCCCGCTGACCTCGCGCATTGCCCATCTGGTGGTGATCGATGTGTTGGCCATGGGCGTGGCCATGGCGCGCGGGCCGAGCCTGGTCAATCACCTCAAGAGCGTGAAGCGCAGCTTGCGCAGCCTGCGTCTCTCGCCCAAATCCGTCAAAGCCCTCGACGACTGAACGCTGTAAGTACAGGCAAATGCGGAAGGGGCTTGCCCTCTCCGACATTGGATTGTCCTGTGTGTCCAGAATCTTCATCAGGCTGTCATCGCCCCGTCATCCCCCAAGGCCATCCTGAACTCCCGTACTCGCATTGGGAGATTCCAAATGGCACGTCCCTACGAAGACAGCAACAGCGCCGTCAAGACCCGTCGTCAGCAGGAAGACCAGCGCCGCATGGCGTTTCGTCGCGCAATCGAAGACCGTTGTGAGGAGCGCCAATTGCTCCAGAGCATCAGTGACTACCCGGAACTTCATTGGCAGGCACCCGCGGCCGCCCAGCGAAGCGTTCAGCCAGCGCGCTGATCTGCACCCGTTCGCTGCGGATAAAGCCCAGGAACGCATGGGCCACCGGTGACAGGCGCTTGGCCTTGGCCTGCACCAGGCACCAACTGCGGTAAAGCGGCAGCTCTTCCACCGGCAGCTCTTTGAGCCCGCCGGTGGCCAGTTCCAGGTTCAGGGCGTGGCGGGTCAGCAGGGCGATGCCCAGGCCGGCCACCACGCATTCGCGCTGTGCTTCGGCCGAGGCCACTTCTACCGTCTGGGTGAAGTGCACACGTTTTTCCTTGAAGTACTCTTCGCAGGCCAGCCGTGTACCGGAGCCGGGTTCGCGCAGCAGCAGGGTGTAGGGTTCCAGGTCTTGCAGGCGCAGTGGGCCTTGCAGGCTCAGCGGATGATCCGGCAACGCCACGGCGACGATGGGGTTATTCAGGAAGGGCAGGAATTCCAGGCCCATGTCCTGGGGCACCATGGACATGATCACCAGGTCGTCCCGGTTGTCCGAGAGGCGGCGGATCACCTGGGCGCGGTTGACCACGGTCAGTTGCAGTTGCACCTCTGGGTGCTGGCGCTTGAAGGCGGCGAACAGGTGCGGCACGAAGTACTTGGCGCTGGACTCCACCGCCAGCTTCAACTGGCCTTGCAGCGAACCTTGCATGTCCGACAACTGCATATCGAGGTTTTCCAGGCGCCCGAAGATATCGCGGCTGGCCCGTTGCAGAGCCTCGGCGGCCTCGGTCATATAGAGTTTTTTGCCGACATAGTCGAACAGCGGCTGGCCGATCAGCTCTTCGAGCTGGCGAATTTGCAGGCTGACCGCCGGTTGTGTCAGAGACATTTCCTCGGCGGCGCGGCTGTAAGAACGCAAATCGCACACTTCATTGAAGATTTGCAATTGACGCAACGTCATACGCATCAATGACTTACGCATTATTCCATTCCTTTCGCCCAAGGCAGCTCGGCCAACTATAAGTCTTTACTTATGCACGACCCAATAATTATTGATTTTTGTTAATCCCTTGCGCGGCTTAGTGTGTGTCTCGCGACTGACCTGAAACATTTGGTCACGCGTCGACCCGGCTTCAGCGGGTCGAAGAATGCAGCAATCGGCTCAAGGGAATTTCCAAGTGATAAAAAAGATCCTGATCGCCAACCGCGGTGAAATTGCCGTCCGCATCGTGCGGGCGTGCGCCGAGATGGGTATCCGTTCGGTCGCGGTCTATTCCGATGCCGACCGCCACGCGTTGCACGTCAAACGGGCCGATGAAGCCCACAGCATCGGCGCCGAGCCTCTGGCGGGCTACCTCAACCCGCGCAAGCTGGTGAACCTGGCGGTGGAAACCGGTTGCGATGCCCTACACCCTGGCTATGGTTTCCTGTCGGAAAACGCTGAATTGGCGGATATCTGTGCCGAACGTGGGATCAAGTTCATCGGCCCCGCCGCTGAAGTGATCCGCCGCATGGGCGACAAGACCGAAGCGCGCCGCAGCATGATCAAGGCCGGCGTGCCGGTCACCCCCGGCACCGAAGGCAACGTGGCCGACATCCACGAAGCGCTCACCGAAGGCGACCGTATCGGTTACCCGGTGATGCTCAAGGCCACGTCCGGTGGTGGCGGTCGCGGCATCCGTCGCTGCAACAGCCGCGAAGAACTCGAACAAGCCTTCCCCCGCGTCATCTCCGAAGCCACCAAAGCTTTCGGTTCGGCGGAAGTGTTCCTGGAAAAATGCATCGTCAACCCTAAGCACATCGAGGCGCAGATCCTCGGGGATAGCTTTGGCAACGTGGTGCATTTGTTCGAGCGCGATTGCTCGATCCAGCGCCGCAACCAGAAGTTGATCGAGATTGCCCCCAGCCCGCAGCTGACCCCCGAACAGCGCGCCTACATCGGCGACCTGTCGGTGCGCGCGGCCAAAGCCGTGGGTTACGAGAACGCCGGCACCGTGGAGTTCCTGCTCGCCGAGGGCGAGGTGTACTTCATGGAGATGAACACCCGGGTGCAGGTGGAACACACCATCACCGAAGAAATCACCGGGATCGACATCGTTCGTGAGCAGATCCGCATCGCCTCGGGCCTGCCGTTGTCGGTGAAACAGGAAGACATCCAGCACCGTGGCTTTGCGTTGCAGTTCCGTATCAACGCCGAAGACCCGAAAAACAATTTCCTGCCCAGCTTCGGCAAGATCACCCGTTACTACGCCCCCGGCGGCCCCGGCGTGCGCACCGACACGGCGATCTACACCGGTTACACCATCCCGCCGTTCTACGACTCCATGTGCCTGAAACTGGTGGTCTGGGCGTTGACCTGGGAAGAAGCCATGGACCGCGGCCTGCGTGCCCTGGACGACATGCGCCTGCAAGGCGTGAAGACCACCGCCGCCTACTATCAGGAAATCCTGCGCAACCCGGAATTCCGTAGCGGCCAGTTCAACACCAGTTTTGTGGAAAGCCACCCTGAGCTGACCAACTACTCGATCAAGCGCAAACCCGAAGAGCTGGCCCTGGCCATCGCCGCCGCCATTGCCGCCCACGCAGGCCTGTGAGGAACATTCCAATGTCTAAGAAAATCTTCGTAACCGACACCATCCTGCGTGACGCCCACCAATCGTTGCTGGCCACCCGCATGCGCACCGACGACATGCTGCCGATCTGCGACAAGCTCGACAAAGTCGGCTACTGGTCCCTGGAAGTCTGGGGCGGCGCAACCTTCGACGCCTGCGTGCGCTTCCTCAAGGAAGACCCATGGGAGCGCCTGCGCAAACTGCGCGCCGCGTTGCCCAACACGCGCCTGCAAATGCTGCTGCGTGGGCAGAACCTGCTGGGCTACCGCCACTACAGCGATGACGTGGTCAAAGCCTTCGTGGCCAAGGCGGCTGTAAATGGCATCGACGTATTCCGCATTTTCGATGCGATGAACGACGTGCGTAACCTGCGCGTGGCCATCGAAGCGGTGAAGGCCGCCGGCAAACATGCCCAAGGCACCATCGCCTACACCACCAGCCCCGTGCACACCGTCGAGGCATTCGTCGCCCAGGCCAAGCAGTTGGAATCCATGGGCTGCGACTCCATCGCGATCAAGGACATGGCTGGCCTGCTGACGCCGTACGCCACCGGCGAACTGGTCAAGGCGCTGAAAGCCGAGCAGAGCCTGCCGGTGTTTATCCACTCCCACGACACCGCCGGCCTGGCTGCGATGTGCCAACTCAAGGCTATCGAAAACGGTGCCGACCATATCGACACCGCCATCTCCAGCTTCGCCTGGGGCACCAGCCACCCGGGCACCGAATCGATGGTCGCCGCCCTTAAGGGCAGTGAGTTCGACACCGGCCTCGATCTGGAGCTGCTGCAAGAGATCGGCCTGTACTTCTACGCGGTGCGTAAGAAGTACCACCAGTTCGAGAGCGAATTCACCGCAGTCGACACCCGCGTTCAAGTCAACCAGGTGCCGGGCGGCATGATTTCCAACCTGGCCAACCAGCTCAAAGAGCAGGGCGCCCTCAACCGCATGAGCGAAGTGCTGGCGGAAATCCCGCGAGTACGCGAAGACCTCGGTTTCCCACCGTTGGTCACCCCGACCTCGCAAATCGTCGGCACCCAGGCGTTCTTCAACGTGCTGGCCGGTGAGCGCTACAAGACCATCACCAACGAAGTGAAGTTGTACCTGCAAGGTGGCTACGGCAAAGCGCCGGGCGTGGTGAACGAAAAACTGCGCCGTCAGGCCATTGGCAGCGAAGACGTGATCGACGTGCGCCCGGCTGACCTGCTCAAGCCAGAAATGACCAAGTTGCGTGGGGAAATCGGTGGGCTGGCCAAGTCTGAAGAAGACGTGCTGACCTACGCCATGTTCCCAGACATCGGGCGCAAGTTTCTTGAAGAGCGCGAGGCCGGGACGCTGGCGCCGGAAGTGCTGTTGCCGATCCCAGAAGCCGGCGGCGTGGCCCGTGCCGGTGGCGAAGGGGTGCCGACCGAGTTCGTCATTGACGTGCACGGCGAAAGCTACCGTGTCGACATCACCGGTGTGGGCGTGAAGGCCGAAGGCAAGCGCCACTTCTACCTGTCCATCGACGGCATGCCGGAAGAAGTGGTGTTCGAACCGCTCAATGAATTCGTCAGCAGCGGCGGTAACCAGCGCAAGCACGCCACGGCGCCGGGCCATGTGAGCACCGCGATGCCGGGCAATATCGTCGATGTACTGGTCAAGGAAGGCGACATGGTCAAAGCCGGTCAGGCTGTGTTGATCACCGAAGCCATGAAGATGGAGACCGAAGTGCAGGCCGCCATTGCCGGTAAGGTGACGGCCGTGCATGTGGCCAAGGGCGATCGGGTCAACCCTGGCGAAATCCTGATTGAAATCGAAGGCTGATACAGCCTTCGATACAACCGCTTAATCCTCGGGGGAGCAGGTGCTCCCCTTTTTTTTGCGCCGGATTTGACGCCCTAGAACGCCATCGCCCACTGCCCCATCAAGCCTTGGTTGCGACTGTGGCTGCCGAAGGCGGCGGTGTAAGTCAGGCCCACGCTGTGTTTGGCCGACAGTGCCAGATCCAGGCCGGTGCGCAGGGTCAGGTTATCTCGGTCCAGGGGCGTGCCGCCGATGATGAACTCGCTGTTGAAGTCTTCGCGTTTCTCCTCAACGAACGACTGACGCACGCGACTGCTGACGTCGCCATACAGGTGTTTCCAACTGGCGCTCAGGTTCGGTTTGAGGGTCATCTGGTTATCCAGCGTAAAGTTCTTGGCCACTCGCAGACCCAAGGTGCTGCTGAGGTTTTGTTGAGTCTGAGCCCCGACATTCAGCGCGCTGTAGCCGCCTTTTTCCTGAAAACTCTGACGCTGATAACGCGCGAAGCCGATACCGGAAAACGGTTCGGCGCGTAGGTCGCCGGTGTCCAATCGATAGCCCAATTCGGCAAATACGTTTTGGCTGACGGCCTTGTATTGGCCGGTGAGATGTTCGCGGTAATCGATGAAATTGAAATTGACCTCGCGCTTGTTTTGCCCCGCGTGGCGGCTGTACAGCGCACCCAGGCGCAGTGCAATCGGCCCGTCCTGACGTGCCGCGTAAGCGCCCAGGTGCCAGCTGTCCACGTCGCCCTTGAAACGACCGGCGCTGAGGTCGCTAGCGGATTTGCCGCCCACAAGGCCGATCCGCCAAGCGTGATCGAGGGACCAGTCGGCACCTAGCAGCACGCCTTGGCGACGCTGTTTCAAACCGGCGCTGCCGTGTTGTGCGTCGAGATTGCCGCTGCTTCCAAAGGCCTGCAGCCACACGCGGCCTGCCTCGTCGGTGCTGTTATCCAACTGGCGGATGGCCGAAAGCAGGCTGGCGTTCAAAGGCTCCAAGCTGGCTTGGGTGGCCGTGCCCAGGTTGGCGTTATGGCTGCCCGCCAGTTGCTCAAGCCAAACCCCCAGGCGACCGGGTTCGAGGCTGGCGAGATACTGCGCGTAATGTTCCAGGTGGTATTTCTCCCGTGGGCCGAATTCATCCGATGCCAGCAGATCGTCTACCGCCGCATCCAGCACACGGGCCACGCTCAGGCCGTTGCGGCTGAGGGCACGGTCGGCGAAATAAAAGTCTTCCGGTGCGGGTGTCACCGGCTGATAAGGGTGTTTGGTGCTGCTCATTCTAAGTGGCTGCAGCACTTCATCCTCTGGCGCCATGTCGCCGCGAGCCTGTGCATGTTGAGCCCCGATTGCACCCAATGCCAAGGTGATGGCGAGTGCGAATTGCTTGTGTATGAGCGGCATGTAAACCCACCTCGTGATGTATGAGGCGGGGAATTTAGCGAGGTGTCTGGGGGATAACTGTCAGGCCGGTTGCTGCGGGTTTGCGGGAGATGTCTCTAGTCCGTTGCGATAAAACAATTCGTTAAATCTGCACAGCATTGAGTGCACGGTGAATCAGTCGCGATCGACACCCCTTCACCCGCGCCCCGCATAGCCCTTGCCGTAGTGCCGCTCCATGCGTGCCTGGATCAGTTCCAGGCCCAGGGACATCACCCAGTAGATGATCGCGGCGGTGGTGAGCATTTCGATGTAGCGGTAGCTCGAACGGCCGTAGGACTGCGCCAGGAACATCACTTCCCATACGCCCATCACTGAGATCAGTGACGAGTCCTTGAGCATCGAGATGAACTGGTTGGTGGCCGGCGGGATGATCGTGCGCATGGCCTGGGGCAGGGTGACGTGCCAGAAGATCTCACGGTCGCGCATGCCCAGGGCCAGGGCGGCTTCCCGTTGGCCCTGGGGGACGCCAAGGATGCCGGCGCGGAAAATCTCGCTCAGGTAGGCGCCGTAGTTCAGCGACAGCGCGATGATCCCGGCGACGATTGCGCCCGGCACCAGCCCCAGCTGCGGCAGGCCCAGGTAGATCAGCAGGATCTGAATCAGCAGCGGCGTGCCGCGGAAGAACGAGGCATAGAAACTGGCAATGCCAAAGGCCACGGCGCTTTTCGACAGGCGCCCCAGAGCGGTGATAAAGCCCAGCACCGACGACGCCAGCATCGAGCACAGACACAGAAACAGTGTCAGCGCCGCGCCCTGCAGGAAGCCATTGGGCGCCAGGTGCACGCCGACCAGGTTGGGCAGCTTGTCGAGGATGATCGAGAACTTCAGGTCAAAGCTCAGGAAGAAGCTGGCGAACAGGGCGAACAATGCTGCCCAGGTCAGGTACAGGCGCGTGCGAAAACCGAACAGCCCGCGCGCAGGTTTGGGGAGATGACTCATTGGCTGATGTCGGCACCGATCCATTTTTGCGACAGCTTGCTCAAGGTGCCGTCCTGTTTCAACTGCGCGAAGACTTCACGCACTTTGCTGTCCCACTGCGGGTCGCCTTTTTCGATGGCTACCGAGTTGGGTTCGGCATACAGGGGCTCGCCAGCCAGCTTGAAGCGCTTGTCTTGATTCAGGCGCGGCTGGGCAGTGACCAGGTTGGTGAGGATCGCATCCAGGCGTACGCCCGCGCCCAGGCCGAGGTCCTGGAATGCCACGTTGTCGGTGTCGTACGGTGCGATTTGCACGTCTTCGAACGGGTACTGCAACTGCGTGTCCTCAGCGCCTTCGATCACCAGATTTTTATTCAGGTAGCTTTCATAGCTGGAGGCACTGGTCAGGCCGACCTTTTTGCCGCTCAGGTCCTTGGCGCCGTGGATGCGCTCATCCTTGGCGTTGACCACAATCACCGCAGGCGAGGCGTAGTACTCGACCGGGAAGTCAAACACCTCGGCGCGCGCCTTGCTCGGGGTCATGGAGCAGATGCAGATGTCATAGCGCCCGCTCCAACGGCCGGCGGCGATCACGTCCCAGGACGGCGTTTCCAGGCGCAGCTTCACGCCCAATTTCTGCGCCACGGCCTTGGCCACGTCGACGTCGAAGCCGTCGAGCTGGTTCTGATCGTTGAGAAACGAAAACGGCGGGTAGCTTTCCATCAGCACGCCCACCAGTTCTTTTTTCTGTTCGATCCGATCCAGCGTGGCGCCGCCAAAGGCTTGGGTTGAAGCGGCCAGCATCGTCAGGCCCAGGGCCAATAGCGGTTTGAGTTTCAAAATGAACACCTGAATAAAAAAGAAGTTGTTATTAACCGATTGGTACGCATTAAATAGTTATAAGAACGACTCTCATAGTGAGTTATTTTCATAAGCATATGAGTAAAAGCTATATGGGCGCTAAAAGCACAGTAATTCTCGACGGCGGCATGGGCCGTGAACTGCAACGGCGCGGCGCGCCCTTCCGGCAGCCGGAGTGGTCGGCACTGGCCCTGAGCGAGGCCCCGCAAGCGGTAGAGGCGGTGCACGCGGCCTACATCGACAGCGGCGCCGACGTGATCACCAGCAACAGCTACGCCGTGGTGCCGTTCCATATCGGCGAAGCGCGCTTTGTCGCCGAAGGCCAGGCCCTGGCAGCGTTGGCGGGTGAGTTGGCGCGCCGCGCAGCGGACGCCTCGGGCAAAGCCGTGCGGGTGGCGGGGTCGTTGCCGCCGTTATTCGGCTCGTATCGGCCGGATCTGTTCGAGCCGGCGCGAGTGTCCGAATTGCTCACGCCTTTGGTGCAGGGCCTGGCGCCCCATGTCGACCTGTGGCTGGCGGAAACCCAGAGTTCCATCGCCGAGGCGCGGGCGATCCACGCCGGTCTGCCAAAGGACGGCAAGCCATTCTGGCTGTCCTTCACTTTGAAAGACGAAGACACCGATGAAGTGCCGCGCCTGCGTTCCGGCGAGCCGGTGGCGGACGCGGCCGAGGCGGCGGCGCAATTGGGTGTACAGGTGTTGCTGTTCAACTGCAGCCAGCCTGAAGTGATTGGCGCGGCGATCGATGCGGCGCGTCAGACCTTCGAACGCCTGGGCGTGCAGATCCAGATCGGCGCCTACGCCAATGCCTTCCCGCCGCAACCCAAGGAAGCCACGGCCAACGACGGCCTGGACCCGCTGCGCGAAGACCTCGACCCGCCGGGCTACCTGCATTGGGCGGCCGACTGGCAGGCCCGTGGCGCCAGTCACCTGGGCGGCTGCTGCGGGATCGGACCGGAGCATATTGCGGTGCTGGCGCAGAAGCTGAACTGACGTTTAAAGCGCCTGGCGGCACTCCGCCAGGCTCTTGAGCTGCCCCGAAGCGGTCTGATTGGCCTCCGATAACCATTGCTCAAAAGCCGCCCCCACCACCGGCCATTCCCCGTCCAAAATCGAATACCACGCCGTGTCCCGGTTCTGCCCCTTGACCACCATGTGCTGGCGGAACACCCCTTCAAAACTGAACCCCAACCGTTCGGCCGCGTACTTGGAGCGGGCGTTGCCGTTGTTGCATTTCCACTCCAGGCGGCGATAACCCTGCTCGAAGGCATACTTGGCCAGCAGGTACACCGCTTCGGTGCTTTTCGGCGAACGCTGCATCGGTGCGCCAAAGGTGACGTGGCCGATTTCGATGCGGCCCTGGGCCGGCACGATCGACATCAGGCTGAGGATACCTTGCACCTCGCCGCTGGCGCGGTCGATCACGCTGAAGAAATACGGGTCGCTGTTGGCCGCGTGGTTGTTCAGCCAGGCATCGAACGCGGTGCGCTCGGTAAACGGGCCATAGGGCAAGTAATCCCACAGTTTGGGGTCGGCGCCGGGGCCTTCGAGGGCTTGCCACAGTTGCTCAGCGTGGCGTGCGGGGTCGAGTTTTTCCAGGCGGATAAAGCGCCCTTCGAGCAGTTGAGCGGAGGGGGCCGGGGCACCTTTCCAGTCGGCGAGGGAAGTGGGCATGCTGCGCTCCTTAAAGACCTTGGCGAAATTGAATGAAACCCGGACGTTCGGCGATGCGTTCATACAGTTGGATCGCAGTGGCATTGGTTTCGTGGGTAAGCCAGTGCACCTTGCAGCAACCGTCGGCCTTGGCGGTGGCGTAGACGAATTCGATCAGTTTGCGACCCACGCCGGTGCCGCGTTGGGCGGGGTCCACCAACAGATCCTGCAGGTAGCAGGAGTTCTCGATGCTCCAGTTGGAGCGATGGTAGATAAAGTTGACCATGCCCACCGCCTTGCCGTCCTGCCAGGCCAGCGCCGAATGGGTCGGTTCGCTGGGGTCGATCAGGCGCTGCCAGGTGCTTTGGGTGACGGCGTCCGGCAGTTCGGTGTTGTAGAACTTCAAGTACGCCTGCCACAGCGGCAGCCAGGCGGCGTGGTCGGCGGCGGTGACTGGGCGGATGTCGATCTGGCTCATTCAGCAACTCCTTGGGGAATAAAGCGGGCGAGGGTCTGGTCGCGTACGTCTTCGCTGGCCGCCAGGCCGTTACGCACGCCGTTGATGTCGGCCTCGCTGCGGTTCTGGCTGAGCTTGCGTTTGCCGATCAGGCGCTCGATGGGCAGGGCGAAGCCAACGATGGCCTTGAGCATGCCGTCAATGTAATCGGCCGGCGCATCGCTGACGGCCCACGGCTGCTGGCGGCCGCCTTCGTGGCGATCGGTCAAAGCGCTGACCACGGCCAGCAAGCGCTCGGCATCGGTGAACACCTCGGCCTTGCCGTAGGCGTGCACTGCCAGGTAATTCCAAGTGGGCACGACTTTGCCGTGTTCGGCCTTGGCCGGGTAGAACGCGGGGCTGACGTAGGCGTCGGCGCCGGCAAAGATCACCAAGGCTTCAGCGCCGTTTTGCAAGTCGCGCCACTGTGGATTGGCCTTGGCCATATGCCCGTACAACGTGCCATTGGCGCCCTCATCGGGGTTGAGCAACAGCGGCAGGTGGCTGGCTTGCAAGCCGTGCTCGCCGACGCTGACCAATTGCGCCAGCCGGGTGTGCTGGATCAATTGCTGGATTTCTGGCAAGTCGTCGAGGGCAAAGGCGCGCGGTGTATACATGATTATTTTCCTTGGCGAATGGCTGCATCCTAGGCAGGCTAATGGTCTGTTGTAAGAGCCATCTGTGGCCAATTTCATAGGTCCAATATGTCGCCCATCGCACCACCTTTGTCATTCAACCCCGCCGGTATCGAACTGGACCGCCGCCAGGGCCTGACCCGCCAGCTCTACGACGCCCTGCGCCAGCGTGTATTGGATGGGCGCTTGGTTGGCGGCACGCGCTTGCCCGCCAGCCGCGATCTGGCGGCGGCCTTGGCGATTTCCCGTAACAGCGTGGTGCGCGCCTACGATCAGCTGTATGCCGAAGGCTTTATCGAAGGGCGGGTGGGAGACGGCACCTATGTTGCCCAATTGCCGACCGCTGAAAAACTATCCACAAAACTGTCCACAGGGTTATCACCAGGCTTATCCCCAGCCTTATCCACAAATTGGCTGGATTTACCGGTTAATTCGCTCCCCAAAGTTATCCACAAGGCGGGATTGGATCGTCTGGAAAACAACCATTTGCCGCCACCGCCGGCTGGCCCGCCGAAGGCGTTTCGTGTCGGCGTGCCGGCGTTCGATCTGTTCCCGTTTGAGGTATGGGCCAAGCTCAACGGGGCTTTCTGGCGCAAGCCGAACCTTGAGCAGTTGTGCTACGGCGATCCTGCCGGAGACGGTCGCCTGCGTGGCTTGATCGCGGCGTACCTGCGCAGTTCGCGGGGCATGCAGTGCTGCGCTGAGCAAATAGTGATCACCAGTGGCGCGCAGCAGGCCATCAGCCTTTGTGCACAGCTGCTGGTGGAGCCCGGTGACGGCGTGGCGGTGGAAAATCCGGGCTATCGCGCCGCGGGCCATGCCTTCGCCCTGGCCGGTGCGCACCTGCATGGTGTGCCGGTGGATGCCGACGGCATTGAGTGTGAGGTGCTCGATACCTTGACTGACTGCCGCGTGGCCTATGTCACGCCGTCCCATCAGTACCCGCTCGGGGTGGTAATGAGCCTGGCGCGGCGCCTGGAACTGCTGGCCTGGGCCGAGCGCACGGGCGGCTGGATTATCGAGGACGACTACGATGGCGAGTACCGCTACAGCGGTGCACCGCTGTCGCCCCTGGCGGCGCTGGATCGTAGCGGCCGGGTGCTGTACGTCGGCACGTTCGGCAAAGTCGCATTTCCGGCTTTGCGCTTGGGCTACCTAGTGTTGCCGCCGGGGCTGGTGGATGCGTTCTCGCGGCGCCGCGCCGTGGACATGCGCCACTCGGAAGTCAGTACCCAGGCAGTCATGGCCGAATTCATGGCGGCGGGGCACTTTCAACGGCATATCCGCCGCATGCGCCGCGCCGCGCTGAGTCGGCGCAACACCTTGCTGGCGGGCTGGCCGGCGGCGCTGCCGGGGGTAGGCGAGTTGCCCTCGGTGGCTGCGGGCCTGCACCTGACCGTGCGGGTGGACAGCCTCGCCCGGGAGCAACAGTTGTTGGCACAGGCCCGCGCGGTGGATGTCGAGGTCAATGGCCTGAGCAGCTATTGGCTGCCGCACTCGGCCATTGCGCCGGATCAGCGCGCCGGCCTGGTGCTGGGGTTCGCCGCCGTGCCCGAGGCGGCCATCGCCCAGGCCTTGATGCGACTGCGTAAAGCCTGGTTATGACTGTGGCGAACTTCAGTAAAGGACAGTTCGCACATTGCCCAGGTGGCGGCCGGCTCAGGTGCCGGACTTGATCTTGGTCCAGGCCCGCGTCCTGGCGCGCTCGGCCTTGCTGTCGAGGGGTTTCAAGGTATAGAGCGTGGCCATCGCCGCCTCAGTGGGATAAAGGTTGGGGTTGTTGCGGATCGCCGGGTCGACCTGCTCGGTGGCGTCCTTGTTCGGGTTGGGGTAACCGACGAAATCGCTGATTGGCGCGATCACCTGGGGTTGCAGCAGGTAGTTGATAAAGGTGTAGGCGTCCTGCGGGTTTTTCGCGCCTTTGGGAATGGCCAGCATGTCGAACCAGATCGGTGCGCCTTCCTTGGGCAGGCGCATGTCCACGGTCACGCCGTTATTGGCTTCCTTGGCGCGGTTGGCGGCCTGGGAAAAGCTACCGGAGTAACCCACGGCCACGCAGATGTCGCCATTGGCGATGTCGGCCATGTATTTGGAGGAATGGAAGTAGGTGATGTAGGGGCGGATTTTCAGCAGCAGCGCTTCGGCCTTTTCATAGTCCTTGGGGTTCTGGCTGTTGGGGTCCAGGCCCAGGTGTTGCAGGGCCAGGGGCAGGATTTCCGAAGGCGAGTCGAGCAGGGCGACGCCGCACTGCTTGAGCTTGCTGATGTTTTCCGGCTTGAAGATCAAGTCCCAGCTGTCCACCGGCGCATCGTCGCCCAACGCCGCCTTGACCTTGGCCGGGTTGAAGCCGATCAGGATGGTGCCGTACATGTAGGGCACGGCGAATTTGTTGCCGGGGTCGTTGGCCTCGATCAGCTTCATCAGCTTGGGGTCCAGGTGGTTCCAGTTGGGTAACTGGCTACGGTCCAGGGGCTGGAACACCCCGGCTTCGATCTGTTTGGCCAGGAATACGTTGGACGGTACCACCACGTCATAGCCGGAGTTGCCGGTCAGCAGCTTGGCTTCCAGGGCTTCGTTGGTATCGAAGATGTCGTAGATCAGCTTGATCGCCGGGTTGGCGGCCTTGAAGTCATCCAGCGCCTTGGGCGTGATGTAGTCGAACCAGTTGTAGACCCGCAGGGTTTTTTCTTCGGCGTGCACGGCGCTGCTCGCCACGGCGGCGCAGAGCAACAGAGACCTGAATATGTTCATTCGGCTGACCCCTCAAAACCTTCGAGAACGTTGACGGCATTGATGCCGATTTCTTCCACCGCATAACCGCCTTCCATCACGAACAGCGTCGGCTTGCCGAGTTGGGCGATACGTTGCCCCATGGCCAGGTAGTCCGGGCTGTCGAGCTTGAACTGTGAGATCGGGTCGTCTTTGAACGTATCGACCCCCAGCGACACCACCACAATATCGGCGCCATAGCCTTCGATCTCGGCGCAAGCGCTGTCCAGTGCAGCGCTCCAACGCGCCCAGCCGGTGCCGGCCGGCAACGGGTAATTGAAGTTGAAGCCTTCGCCGGCGCCTTCGCCGCGCTCATCGGCATACCCGAGGAAAAACGGGAACTCGGCTTGCGGGTCGCCGTGGATGGAGGCGAAGAGCACGTCGTTGCGGGCGTAGAAAATCGATTGGGTGCCATTGCCGTGGTGGTAATCCACATCGAGGATCGCGACTTTGCGATGGCCCTGGTCGAGGAACGCCTGGGCGGCAATGGCCGCGTTATTGAGATAGCAATAACCGCCCATGAGGTCGGCGGCGGCGTGGTGTCCGGGCGGGCGGCACAAGGCAAACGCACTGTGGGCACCGTTTTGGATCGCCTGCTGCGCGGTGAGCGCTACCTGAGCCGCACTGTACGCCGCCTGCCAGGTGCCGGCGGTGATCGGCGCGCCGCCGTCGAAGCTGTAATAGCCCAATTGCCCGTGCAGGCTGGTGGGCATTACCTGGCGCAACGTGCGGGCGGGCCAGGTGTAGGGCAGCAAGTCGCCCTCCTGACCCGACAGGGCCCAGCGTGCCCACGCGCCTTTGAAGAATTCCAGGTACGCCGGGTCATGAATGCGTGCCAGCGGCGCCAGGCCAAAGTCGTGGGGCGCCTGCACCGGGCCGAGTTCGCGTTGCTGGACTCGCTGCAATACATGGTCGGCGCGAGAGGGCATTTCGAAACAGGGCATCAGTTGCCCATCCATCAGTTCGCAGCGGCCGTGGTGCAGGTGATGATCGTCCGAGTAGATCGTCAGCATGTTGTTGTTCTCGCGGGCTGAGGGTGATGCCTTGCAGTGTTGCCGGGCCGGCGCGGCAAGAGAACGACAGGAGCGGCCAAAAGGGGATAAATATGGCCAGGCGCGCTGTCCAGTCTGGCCTCTTTTGCCCCGTTCATGGCCGGAACTGGCTCGGCGCGACCCCGCTCCAGCGCACGAAGGCATGCCGGAAACTCGCGGTTTCACTGAAACCCAACTGCTCGGCGATGCAATGGATCGGCATCGCATCCTCTGCCAACCATTGCTTGGCGCGCTCGAACCGCAATTCGTCGAGCAACTCCTGGTAGCTGCTGCCTAGATCGTGCAGGTGCCGCCGCAAGGTGCGTGACGAGCAGTTCAGCTGTTCGGCCAGCCGATCCAGCCCCGGCGCGGCGTGCAGTTGCGAGGCCAGTAACTGGCGCACACGCCCCAGCCACGCCTGGCGCCCGGTGAATTCGGTGTTCTGTTTGCGGCAGCGTTCGGCCATGGCGCGATGGGTGATGGCATCGGCCAGCGGCAACGGTTGGTCGAGCCAGTGACGGTCGAAGGCAAACGCGTTGCCGGCGGCCTGGAACTGCAAAGGGCAGGTGAAACGTTCGCGGTAGCGTGCCTGATAGGCCGGCGCCGGATAGTCGAAGCGCGCCCCCAACAGTGGCAGCGGCTGGCCGAGCAGGTCGTCGCAGATGACTTTGAGCGACACCAGGCACAGCTCGATATTGAACGCGGCCAGCGCCGGGTCCTCCCGATAATCACTGGCGGTGAACCAGATCCGTTGGCCGTCCTCTTCAAGGCTCAGCTCGAAAAGTGTTCCCAGCAATGCGGGGTAGCGCAGCGCCAGGCGCAAAGCGTCACCGAAGGTGGCACTGGTGAGCAGCGCATAGCCCAGCATGCCGTAGGAGGACACGTGCATGCGCTGGCCCAGGTCCAGCCCCAGGTCGCGGCGCAGCGCTACGGCATTGGCGCAGACCCGCATCTCCTGACGCGTGGTGATTCGCGTGTCGGGCTGGTGCAGGTCCGCGCTCGCAATGCCGCTGCCGGCCAGCAGCACCTGCTGATGGATGCCGTCGGCGCTGAAGGCGTCGAGTACCAGCGAAACGGCGTTGAGGGTGGTCAGGTGCGAGTGCAGCATGGGGTAAGTCCTTGGGACGATTGCCAAAAGCGAGCAATTCCCATGCCGCGTGCAATGCCTGATCAGAGGTTAAAGAACAACCGACGGGCTTGCTCCAGATTGATTTCGCTGCGGTAGTAATCCAGCCGCTGCTGAGCGTTCAGCCCATTGACGGTGTCGGCGGCCAGCCCCAGACGGCGCTCGGCCGGGGTTTTCAACCGAGCGGAAATAAACGCCTTGGCCGGCGTCCATGACGTTGAGTAGTGGAAGTGGGCGTACCAGAGCACTTCATGGGTGGTGCGATCGGCGACGGTGTATTCATCCAGATAATCGGGCCTGGCGCTCTTGAGTCGGCGGCGGCTCATGGTTTTCTTCAAGGTGACTTTGTGGCGTTGCAGCAGCCAATCCACACCGGCAATGGTCGGCGGCTTTTCGCGGATCATGCGCAGCATATGTTGCGTGGCCTCTTGGTAGAGTTCGGCGGTGGCCTCTTTGAGTTTGCGGCTGAGAATCGCGGCGGCGCGGTGCTGGTCGGCGGTAAGGCTGGCCGACGCCAAGCCATGCTCGATGGCCTGGTCGGTCTCTTCCAGCCGCAGGGCGTGCTGGTGGTACAGGTACTCAATGCCCATTGCGGTGCGGGGGGGCTTGGCCGCCTGTTCGTCGGCGCGGGTCTTGAAGCTGTGCAAATCGTCGAGAAACCCCTTGGCTTTATCGAGGGCAACCTGGATATCCGGCACGGCGGGCAGCGTTGGCGTCGGTGTGCTGATGCGCTGCACGTACACATCCTGACCTTTCTGGTGATAGGTCGCGATCACCTGCTGTGTGATCGGCGACTTGATATCTACCAGGCCAGTTTCCAGCCCGACCGGCGTCAAGCGCGGTTCGCCGATCAATACGCCGTTGTAGCGGGTGTGGATGAATTTCATCTTGGGCTTGGGCGGCGTGGGCGGCGGCGTGGGGCGGTTCCTGAGGGCATCGCGGTCCAGGTGCAGGAGGGCCAATTGCACCTGCGTGTCTTGTGAGTATTGGCGTATTTTGCTGCGCAAACTGGCCAACTGCTCGGGAATGATGGCGTCGGCAAAATCTTGCGGCAGGTCTTCGAGGCGTTCATCGATCACGGCAAATTGTTCAATCAGACTCCCCAGCGCCTCGATGCGCTCATCCAGGCGTGTTTCGCTGCGTTCGTGCAAGGTGTCGCGCAGGGCCTGGATCGCGATATCGGCGGCATTGACGATCTGGTCCAAGGCCTCCCACGCATCGGGCGCGCTGCTTAGCGAGGCTTCACGCATGCACAGGTTGCGCGCCATGGTCACTTGCATGGCCCGTAGATCGCTGCTGTTGTAGGCGGGCAGGCGTTTTTTCCGTTCCTGGATCTGGCGCAGCCCTTCGGAGGGCAATTGGCGTAACTGTTCGAAGCGCGACTGCACGTAGTCCAGGCGTTCGATCATGTCTCGGTTCATTTCGGTAAGGGTTCGAGCGTCTTCGATATGCCGCTCTTGGGGTGCATGAGCCTGCTGTTCGATCTGGTCCAACACGCGGCGGAACACCGGGGTAAAGCTGCGCTGGGTCTCGCTGATGCTGGCTTCGGATAAATCCAGCTGTGCCTTGAGGTAGGCCATGGCCCTGGGCTGGTAATCGGGCAAGGGGTCAAACACGTTCAGTTCTTTGAGCTGTTGCAGTGCGGTTTCATAGTCCACGCGCTGGCTGGCGAGCTTTTGCAGGTAAAGCTGGCGCTTGGCCTCGGTCGAGGTGCCGGGGGCATCGGTCATGGCTGTGTGCGCTTGCTGCAATTCCACCTGTGCGGTTTTTTTGGCTTTCTCGAAGGCTTGCAGTTTGTCGCGCAGTTGCTTGGCTCTTACCGCGGCTTCAAGGCTGGCTCGCTTGATCGCCCGTTTGGGGCCACCACCGCGCAGGCGCAAGCGGGTATCGATAAACCATTGGCCGGCGGCATTGTGCACCAGCATCGGCCCGCTACGTTCCGGTTGTTTCGGATCGATGATGTGCACCGGCTCGTCCGGTTGAGCCGAGACCTGAAACCAGCGTGCGCCCACGGGCACGTAATAGTGCTGCCCTGAACGGTAGAGGTGCTGATACGTACCGGCTTCGGTGATGGGAGCATTCAGGTCTGAGGGCTTATCCACTTTGAAGCGGTCCAGGACGGTGCCGAGTTTTTCGGGCAGGCGATTGACGGCGCCGAGGATGTTCAGCGGGGATCCACGTTCGGTCAACGGGTCGCTCGTCGGGGTAGCAAGCACTTGTTGGATGACGAGTTTCTTGACTGGCGGTTCCGCCTCCGGCCCCCGGCGCGCTGCCAGCGTCGGGCCTGTACGCGAATGGCGTGTGGCGATGTGCAGGGTAATCGCCAGGCCGAGGTTGAGCAGCACATCGGTGAGGGTGGCTTGTTGCGTCGCGGTGTCGTGTTGCTGTTCGGCCTCGGCCAATTGCTTGAGTTGATCGAGGATCTGCCAAATCCACGCCGCGGTGCCAAGCGTCGGGCTGAGAAAGGGCAGCACGGCATTGAGCAGGGTCCAGCCGGCCTGCTTGAACGTTGCCCAGCGGCTTTCGGCGTTGGACACCGACGTGCGGTCCGCCAGGGCGATCAGTGCCTGCGCGTTGGCATTGAACAACGTCCCCAGCAGGTCGCCGTCCAACACGGTGTTGGCCAGGGTCATAGGGCCGCTCAGGGTCCAGAGTTTATCGGGCTCGACCAGGTACTCGGCAACCGCCCACGGCGACGGCAGGTCCCCTGGGAATACGTAGTTGGCGTAGTCCTCGCGCACCGCGTCGGGCAGCCAGGCCAGGACCGAGCTGCGCAGCGATTCCGATTGCGCGATCGCATAGATCAGGTTGGCGGGCGAGGCGTATTGAACCAGCGGTGGGTCGAATAGTGGGCGATACAGCAGGCAGGGTCCGGCCGTGAGGCTTTGCGGGCCGATCACGTACATGTTTTCCACCGTGTCATACGCGCCATCCGAGCGGCGTTTGGGCGCGAACGCCAACGGGCGCATGACAATCGTCTGGTTATCGACTTTGCGCTCGTGGGCCTCGGCATTCATCAGCGCGGCGATGTAACGGTAGCCTTGCTCGTCGATTCCGTTCTGTTGGCGAAGTTTGCTTTGCAGCGCCATCAGCGGCAGTTGGATACGCACCTGTTCGGTGTACAGATTCCTGCGCCTCGTGGCTTCCTGGCGAATATCCACCAATTGGGCTTTGATCAGCTCGGGGTAGTTCTTGCCGATATCCACCTCTTGGATCAGTTGCTCCACGTAATCGACGGTCAGCCAGGCGGGCAGCTGTGCGCCGTTGGGCAGTTGAACCGTCTTGGTGCCCAGGGGCAGTGCGATCAGGTTCTGCAGCGCCAGCTCCACCAGGGTAAAGGTGGTGGTCTCGGTGGCGCCGGGCACGATGAACGTGCCCCAGGTGACGACGCTTTGCACCCTCACCACGACTTTGTCCAAGGGCAGATGCTGGGCGTCCGGGTGGTCGATCAGCACCTGTTGCTTGAGCTGGGCCAGGGTGTACTCCTCGATGCCGGGGATGCCATCGAGGTAGGACTGGCCGGCATGCTGGCTATTAAGGGCCGCGAGGTCTTTGAGGTGCCGCGCGTAGTTGTTCAAGTCTGCGGTGGAGCCGGCGCTCAGCCAGTCGGGCAGGGCATCGCGATACCACTCCAAGCCTGGGCCTTTCTGCGCCGCCGCATCATCCGCGCCAGGGGTTGAGTTCAACGCGCTGTTAATTCGGCTGGGGCTGCCCTGGCGCAGATCGGAGAAATCCATCGCGCCAACGGCGTCCACCTGTTGAGCGATGAAGGTGCAGGCCAGGTAATCGAAAAAGTGACCGTCGGGCTCATACAGGCGCCATTGCAACCCTGACAGCTGCGCCTGTGGCCCAACGTGATCGGCCAATGACTGGCCTAACTGCTGCAAAGAGTCGAACTTCTCATAGCCCTTGAGCAGGGAGTAACTGAGGATGACCGGGCGCCCTTGAACCTGCCCCGACAGCACCGCGAACATCAGCGGAGCGAACCCCTGTGCCGATTCGCCATGCAACTGCTGGACCTCCACGATGCTGGCGGTGCTGGTGTACGGGTCGTCGACCTGCCGAGTGGCGCGCTCGGGCAAGCGGAACAGCCGACGTGCCATGGCGTGGTCGGTCTCGTCCCAGCCTTCGACGTCTTGCACGTTCCAGCCATTGCGCAGGGTGCTGGACAGTTCCTGCCAGCGCGGGCCCAGGGTATTGCTCTCGTTCCAGTACTCGACCAGGTATTCCTGAAACACACTGAGCATCACCGGGGCACGGGTGTTGAGGATTTTTGCGATGTCGGTCATGCGCACGGGCAAATGCACCGGCGGGTCGGTCACCGGTTGGCGGGTGAGAAAATGTTCGCCCTCGATACACTGCGCCGGTACGGCAAGCACTGCCTGGCGCGCCAGCAGATCGCTCAGCGCGTGATAGTCGGGCGGCCCGGCCACAAGTTCATCGCCTACCAGGGTCCAGGTTGGCGACCCCATCAGGGTGCTGCCGGGGTCGATGTTCAGGTTCGGATAGTGTTCGTTCAGCGCCTGGCGCAACGTTGCGGTGGCGGCTTCGCGGAAGGAGGGGCCTGCGTAGAACTGCGCGATCAGCTCCAGGCTGGGGTCATTGCCCGTGGGCTGTTGCGTGGAAGTGGAGGTTGAAGAGGTCATGGGGGCATTCCTGTGGTGCCGGCTGATGGAAAAAACCCGAGCGAGGGCTCGGGTTTTCCATGCTAGGCACCGCCAGGTCAGCGGCGGGAGTGACTATGTATCGGACGTCAGCTCAGTTCGCCGCACAGGTCCAGTTCGACCAGACGACGGACCTCGGCAGTGGGCAGCCCCGCCCCGAGCAGGGCGTTGAGCTTGCCGAACGCCGCCTCACGGGTCATGCCGCCACCGGACAGCACACCGACACCGCGCAAGCGGCTGCCGGCTTCATACACGTCCAGCTCCACGCCGCCTTCATGGCATTGGGTGATTGCCACCACCACCACGCCCTGATTCTGTGCGCGCTGCAGGCTGGCGAGGAAGGCCGGATTGTCGCTGGGCCCGGTGCCGCTGCCGTAGCATTCCAGGATCAGCGCTTGGATGCCGCTGTCGATCAGGCTGTCGAGCAGCGCCGCCGAAAGACCGGGCACCAGAGGCAGCACGCCGACGTTCGCCAGCGCCTTGGGCTGGCGATAGCCCAAGGTATCGGCAATGGCATCGACCTTGGCTGCGCCGCCCTGACGCTGTAGCGCGGCGAAAGGGTGACGGCCGAAGCTGCGGATTTTCGCGCAGCGGGTCGGCGCCATCAGCGCGCCGTGGAAGTACAAATGCACGCCCGGTGCCAGGCCCGCGCCCAGCGCCAGCAGGGCGCCGCGGACGTTTTCCCAGGCATCGCTGTCGGGCACGCCCGCCGGCAGCATGGAACCGGTGAACACCACCGGCGCCGGCAGGCCCAGCAGTTGGAACGCCATGGCCGCCGCGCTGTAGGCCAGGGTGTCGGTGCCGTGCAGGATCAGCACCGCGTCGCAGCCGTCGTCCACGGCCTCGACCACGGCGCAGCGCAGGTGCTGCCAGTAGGTCGGGGTCATGTTGGCGCTGTCGATCAGCGGGGACATTTCACGGAAACGCCAGGTGGGCACCTTCACATCGGCAAACTGTTCGCGCATGCGCGCTTCGAAACCCGACGCGGGCGCCAGGCCGTTGGCGCTGGCCTGCATGCCGATGGTGCCGCCGGTGTAGAGCACCATGATGTTGTTGGCTGGGGACATCGAGAATTCTCCTGAACGAAAAACGCCGCCGGGCCCCGAGCATGCCCAAGGCCGGGCGGCGTGTCATCTACCTACGCTCAACGTTGCGTTTGAGCGTTCAGTTCAGCGCTCGCTTGAGCGGCTGGCTCGGACTTGACCGGGTTGGCCGGCCAGGCCTTGCGGTCCAGGTCCAGGTCCGGGAACTGGCTGGAGTCGAACACCGGGGTCTTGATGCCCGCTGCGCGCTGGTCGTCGTAGTCCTTGAGGATGCGCATGGCGATCTTGAACAGGAACGCCAGGGCGAACAGGTTGACGAACGCCAGCATGGTCATGGTGATGTCAGCGAAGGCGAACACGGTGCTCAGGTTCTCGATCGAACCCCAGAAAATCAGCACCAGTACCAAAGTGCGGTAGCCCATCAGCACTTTGCGGTTGTTGCCCACCAGGAAGCGCAGGTTGCTCTCGCCGAGGTAGTAGTTGTACATGATCGAGGTGAACACGAACAACGCCAGGGCCACCGAGATGAACATGCGGCCCCAATCGCCGACCACTGCCGCCAGGGAGTTCTGGGTCAGGGCAATGCCGTCGCCTTCAAAGCCTGGGGTGTAGAAACCGGAGAGCAGGATCAGCAGCGCGGTGCAGGTGCAGATCACGAAAGTGTCGAGGAACACGCTGAACGCCTGAACCACGCCTTGGGCGATCGGGTGCTCGACCGAGGCAACTGCCGCCACGTTAGGCGCACTGCCCAAACCGGCTTCGTTGGCGAACACGCCGCGTTTCACACCCATGATGATCGCGCTGCCCACCAGGCCGCCGAAGGCTTGGTCGAGGCCGAAGGCGCTCTTGACGATGGTCGCGAGCATGGCCGGTACGTGATCGAATTGCAGCACGATCACGTACAGAGTCACGGCGATGTAGACCAGGGTCTTGACCGGCACCAGCAGGTCGGCGATCGACGCGATGCGCTTGATCCCGCCGATAAACACCAGGCCCAGCAATACCGCCAGCGCCAGGCCGGTGTAGGTGGTGTCCAGGCCGAAGGCGTTGTTCAGCGAGTGGGTCACGGCATGGGCTTGCAGGCCGTTGAAGGCAAAACCGAAGGTCACCAACAACAGGAACGCCATGACCATGCCCAGCCAGCGTTTGTGCAGACCGTGCTGGATGTAATAAGCCGGGCCGCCACGGAAGGTGCCTTCCGCGTCGGTACGCTTGTACAACTGGCCGAGGGAGCACTCGATAAAGCTCGAAGACATGCCCACCAATGCGGTGACCCACATCCAAAACACGGCACCCGGGCCGCCGAGGGTAACGGCAATGCCGACACCGGCGATGTTGCCGGCACCCACGCGCCCGGCGAGGCTGAGCATCAGCGCCTGGAACGAGCTGAGCTGGCCGGCGCTGCTCTTGAGGCTGTCGCGAAACACCGAAAACATGTGGAAAAAGTGGCGCAGTTGTACGAAACGCGAGCGGATCGTGAAATAACCGCCGAGCCCGACAATGAGCACGATCAGTACTTTCCCTGAGAGGAAGTCGTTGATGACTTCGAGCATGGAGTGTTCCTCGCTGATTTTTCTAATGGCAAACGCAGGACGGCTCAAAGACGTCGCATCGCACCAGGCAGTGCGCGACGGTTCGACCCCAATCCTTTTGCGGGTTGTTATTCATGCGGTTTCGCGGATTTCCGGGCGTCGTTACCGACAGCCGCAGATGCGAAGAGGGGCGGCACTATACCTAGGCGAACGTGATCCGTCTGCTCGGCCTGATTAAAGGTTTCAGCCAAGCTGTTGCAGGCAAGGTGAGTTTGCAGGGCGATATTGGATTTTTTATGGGCTTCATTTCACAACCTTGAGGCAAAAAAAAGGGCCTGAAGAACGAGCCTTCAGGCCCTCAAAAGGTGAGAGGTGTCTAGTCCCTCAACCTGGTGAGCGGTGCATCTGACGCTTAGGCCTTCAGCGGGACCAAGCGTGGGGCAATCATGTTTTCGGGGCGCAGGATGTCGTCGAGCATGGCGTCGTCGAGCAAGCCTTCTTCGCGCACCAGTTCCAGCACACCGCGGCCGCTTTCCAGGGCGATACGCGCAATGCGGGTGGCGTTTTCGTAGCCGATGTACGGGTTCAGCGCGGTGACCAGGCCGATGGAGTGCTCCACCAGTTCGCGGCAGCGTGCTTCGTTAGCAGTGATGCCGACGATGCAGTGCTCGCGCAGCATGTCCATGGCGCGTTGCAGCAGGCGGATCGAGTCGAAGATCTTGAAAGCGATCAGCGGCTCCATCACGTTCAGTTGCAGCTGGCCGCCTTCGGCCGCCATGGTCAGGGCCAGGTCGTTGCCGATGACTTGGAACGCCACCTGGTTGACCGCTTCCGGAATCACCGGGTTGACCTTGCCGGGCATGATCGAGCTGCCTGGCTGGCGTGCCGGCAGGTTGATCTCGTTGATGCCGGTGCGTGGGCCGCTGGACAGCAGACGCAGGTCGTTGCAGATCTTCGACAGCTTCACCGCGGTACGCTTGAGCATGCCGGAGAACAGCACGAAGGCGCCCATGTCGGAAGTGGCTTCGATCAGGTCGGCCGCCGGAACCACGGGTTGGCCGCTGATGACGGCCAGACGCTGTACGGCCAGGGCCTGGTAGCGTGGGTCGGCGTTGATGCCGGTGCCGATGGCGGTGCCGCCCAGGTTCACTTCGGTCAGCAGCTCTGGCGCCAGGGTTTTCAGGCGGGCCAGGTCTTCACCGAGGGTGGTGGCGAAGGCGCGGAATTCCTGGCCGAGGGTCATCGGCACGGCGTCTTGCAGTTGGGTGCGGCCCATTTTCAGTACGTGGCTGAACTCTTCGCCCTTGGCGGCGAACGCCTGGATCAGGCTGTCGAGGCTGGCCAACAGCGCGTCATGGCCCAGCAGCAGACCCAGGCGGATCGCGGTCGGGTAGGCGTCGTTGGTCGACTGCGCCATGTTCACGTCGTTGTTGGGGTGCAGGTACTGGTATTCGCCCTTCTGATGGCCCATGGCCTCCAGCGCGATGTTGGCGATGACTTCGTTGGCATTCATGTTGGTTGAAGTGCCGGCGCCGCCTTGAATCATGTCCACCACGAATTCTTCGTGGAAATCGCCGCGGATCAGACGGGCACAGGCTTCGCTGATGGCAGCGTGCTTGGCTTCGCTGAGCTGGCCCAACTCGCGGTTGGCATCAGCGGCGGCTTGCTTGACCATTGCCAGGCCGACCACCAATTTCGGGTAATGCGAAATCGGAACGCCCGAGAGGCGGAAGTTGTTCACCGCTCGCAGGGTCTGGATGCCGTAATACGCTTGAGCGGGTACTTCGAGTACGCCAAGCAGGTCTTTTTCTGTGCGGAATGATGCAGCGGAGGACATGACGGAAATCATCTCGATATGGACCCGGGCTAAGCCGGAACGCTGTGAATCCTAGGCTTCTGGACGTTTCAGGGCCAATGCTGTTAAACACTATCCTATGCACAAACGGCATAATGAGCGTGTGACCCGGCTAACGTGGCGGGCGTGTGTGCCAAAATGGTGCATATCCGTGGGAGGAAGTGATGAACCTTGAGAGCAAATGGCTGGAAGACTTCAGTGCCCTGGCGGCGACCCGCAGCTTTTCCCAGGCGGCGGAGCGGCGCTTCGTCACCCAGCCGGCGTTCAGCCGACGCATCCGCAGCCTGGAAGCCGCGTTGGGCCTGACCCTGGTCAACCGCTCGCGCACTCCCGTGGAACTGACGGCGGCGGGGCAGTTGTTCCTGGTCACCGCGCGCACCGTGGTCGAGCAACTCGGCGAAGTGCTGCGCCATTTGCATCACTTGGAAGGCGGGCAGGGCGAAGTCATGCAGGTGGCGGCCGCCCACTCCCTGGCGCTGGGGTTCTTCCCACGCTGGATCGCGCAACTGCGCAACGAAGGCCTGAACATCGCCACGCGGCTGGTGGCCACCAACGTCGGCGATGCCGTGCATGCCCTGCGTGAAGGTGGCTGTGATTTGATGCTGGCGTTCTACGACCCGGACGCAGCGATGCAGATGGACGCCGAGATCTTCCCGTCCCTGCACCTGGGCAACACCGAAATGCTGCCGGTGTGCGCCGCCGATGCGGATGGCAAGCCGCTGTTCGATCTGGAAGGCGAGGGCAGCGTGCCGTTGCTGGCCTACAGCGCCGGTGCCTTCCTGGGCCGCTCGGTGCATTTGCTGCTGCGCCAGCGCGCCTTGCGCTTTACCACTGTGTACGAAACCGCCATGGCCGACAGCCTCAAAAGCATGGCGCTGGAAGGCTTGGGTATTGCGTGGGTGCCGCAACTGAGCGTGCGTGCCGAACTGGCCCGCGGCGAGTTGGTGGTCTGCGGTGGGCCGCAATGGCATGTGCCGCTGGAAATTCGTCTGTACCGCTGTGCGTTGGTGCGTAAGGCGAATGTGCGGTTGTTGTGGCGTAAGTTGGAAGGTGGGGCGGCGCAGAATACTTGAGCCAACACAGATCAAATGTGGGAGCTGGCTTGCCTGCGATAGTGGTGTATCAGCCGGCATTATCAGGCACTGACCTTCCGCCATCGCAAGCAAGCCGGCTCCCACATAGTTTGTAGTGTTTTCGCTGACCTGAAAGTCAATAAAACCGCCGGTTTGCGCCACTGGACAGATGGTCGTTCCAGGGGCTGTTTATCTGAATTATTACGGTATACTGCGCGGCCTTCGGCCGGTCCAACCGGCCACCATTCGTACAACAAGCCACGCCGGATTTCCCGCGTGGCTTGTTGTTTTTTGACGCGCCTGCGGGCGCCCAGAGAGAAGAGGCGCGACGATGAGTGCATTGGTTGGCGTGATCATGGGCTCCAAGTCCGATTGGTCCACCCTTAGCCACACCGCCGATATGCTGGAAAAACTCGGCATTCCGTACGAAGTGAAGGTGGTCTCTGCCCACCGCACCCCGGACCTGCTGTTCCAGTATGCCGATGAAGCAGAATCCCGAGGCATCGAGGTGATCATCGCTGGCGCCGGCGGCGCAGCGCACCTTCCCGGCATGTGTGCGGCCAAGACCCACCTGCCGGTGCTCGGCGTGCCGGTGCAATCGTCGATGCTCTCGGGCGTAGATTCGCTGTTGTCCATTGTGCAGATGCCGGCCGGCATCCCGGTGGCGACCCTGGCGATCGGCAAAGCCGGCGCGATCAACGCCGCGTTGCTGTCTGCCAGCATCCTGGGCGCCAAGCACCCGCAGTTCCACGCGGTGCTGAAAAAATTCCGTGCTGAACAGACAGACAGCGTGCTGGACAATCCAGACCCACGCATCGCCTGAGGTTGTAGACCATGAAGATCGGTGTAATCGGTGGCGGCCAGCTGGGCCGCATGCTCGCCCTGGCGGGCACCCCGCTGGGGATGAACTTCGCTTTCCTGGACCCGGCGCCGGACGCCTGCGCCGCGGCCTTGGGTGAGCATCTGCGCGCTGACTACAGCGACCCGGATCACCTGCGCCAACTGGCCGACGAAGTGGACCTGGTGACCTTCGAGTTCGAAAGCGTCCCGGCTGAAACCGTGGCCTTCCTTTCGCAATTCGTGCCCGTGTACCCGAGCGCCGAAGCCTTGCGCATCGCCCGCGACCGTTGGTTCGAGAAAAGCATGTTTAAGGACCTGGGCATCCCGACCCCGGACTTCGCCGATATCCAGTCCCAAGCGGACCTGGAAGCCGCCGTCGCCCGCATCGGCCTGCCGGCCGTGCTGAAAACCCGCACCCTGGGTTACGACGGCAAGGGCCAGAAAGTGCTGCGCACCGAAGCGGATGTGGTTGGCACCTTCGCTGAACTGGGCAGCGTTGCCTGCCTGCTGGAAGGCTTTGTGCCCTTCACCGGTGAGGTCTCGCTGATCGCTGTGCGCGCCCGCGATGGCGAAACCCGTTTTTACCCACTGGTGCACAACACCCACGACAGCGGCATCCTCAAGCTGTCGGTAGCCAGCACCGATCACCCATTGCAGGCCCTGGCCGAAGACTATTCCAGCCGTGTGCTCAAGCAACTGGATTACGTCGGCGTGATGGCGTTCGAGTTCTTTGAAGTCGACGGTGGCCTCAAGGCCAACGAGATCGCCCCACGCGTTCACAACTCCGGGCACTGGACCACCGAAGGCGCCGAGTGCAGCCAGTTCGAGAACCACCTGCGGGCGGTAGCGGGCTTGCCGCTGGGCTCCACGGCCAAGGTGGGCGAGAGCGCGATGCTCAATTTCATCGGCGTGGTCCCGCCGGTAGAGCGCGTGATTGCGATCGACGACTGCCACCTGCACCACTACGGCAAGGCCTTCAAGGCCGGGCGCAAGGTCGGCCACGCCAACCTGCGTTGCCAGGACCGCGCGACGCTGCAGGCGCAGATCCTCAAGGTCGAAGCGCTGATCGCCGAGCAATAAGCCTCGGCACGGCGGGAACCATTGGGGCCCGCCGTCTCTCTGAATGCAGGATGGTGAAGCCTGGCTAGGCTTTGCCATGACACACATTCATTCAGAGGGAAATGCCATGGGTATCATCGGAACCATTTTTATCGGCCTGATCGTCGGTCTGCTCGCGCGTTTCCTCAAGCCAGGCGACGACAGCATGGGCTGGATCATGACTATCCTGCTGGGTATCGCCGGCTCCCTGGCCGCGACTTACGGTGGCCAGGCGCTGGGTATCTATCAGGCAGGTCAAGGTGCTGGCTTCATCGGTGCGCTGGTCGGCGCAATCGTCTTGCTGGTGATCTACGGCCTGATCAAAAAGAAGTAATCAGCCGACAAAGTCCTCTGCGCTGCGCAGGCGCAGAGGGCTAGAATGCTCGGCACTTGTACTTGCCGAGCCTCTCCATGCGCCGTTTTCTATTGATTTTTCTCCTGCTGGGCACTGGCCTGGCACACGCCGGCGAACTGCCGGAAACCGACTGGCTCGACCTCATGCCGCTGTCGGACCAAAAGGCCCTTGAGGCCATGCCCGAGATCGATCACAACTCCCCCGAAGCCCAGGGCACCTTTACCGACAAAGGCGGCTTGAAGCAGAGCAAAGGCTTGCCGGCGGTGATGTATTCCACCAAGACCGTGGCCGCCATGAACGGCAAGAATATCCGCATCGGCGGTTACCCGGTTCCGCTGGAAACCGACGCCAAAGGCCGCAGCACGCTGTTCTTTCTGGTGCCGTACCCAGGCGGCTGCATTCACGTACCGCCACCGCCGCCCAACCAACTGGTGCTGGTGCGTTATCCCAAAGGGTTGAAGCTGGACGACATCTACACGCCGCTGTGGGTGACCGGCACGTTGAAGGTGGAGACGGTGAATAACGATTTGGCCGACGCGGCCTATGCGCTGGATGCGGGCAAGGTGCGAGTAGTCAAGGAATCCGATCTCTAAGCCTCAACACCAATCAATGTGGGAGGGGGTTTGCCCCTCCCACAATGGGTTCTTTATCTACAGGGCGATGCCGGTGATGCTTACGCCCAGGGTATGGCGTTCGTTGGGCGCCAGCGTTACCACATCGTCCAGCACGTTCGCCGTCTCGATGCACAGCATGTTTTGCCAGCCGTCATCGGCCATATCGTCGAAGGCTTTGGCCCGCTCGGTCCAAGGGTTCCAGATCACTGTCGATTTAGAGCCCTGGGCCGTGAGTTGGATGCGGCGCTGCCAGTCTTTGTCGACGATGCTCACCTGCGCGGGCGTGTCGAGGTAGATGCGGTCGGTCTCGGCATTGAAGCGCAGCGGGCCGGACTGGGTCTTACTGGTCCAGCCGTCGGCGGTGTCGATGTATGTCGTGCCGTCCAGGCCTTCAACCTGAACCTGACGCACATCGCTGACGGCGAAGTAGGTATGCAGCGCCTGGCTCAGAGTGACGGTGTCGGTGCCACGGTTGTGGCTGGTCAGGCGGATGTGCAGTTGCTCGTCCAGCAGCAGGCTCAGGGTGAGATCGACCTGATGGGGCCAGCCGGGGAAGCCGCCCGCGGGTACCGGTAGCACCAGGTCGATGCGCAAGGCGTCACCTTCAAGCTCGGCTCCGGCCAACTCCCAGCGTGCGGTGCGCGCAAACCCGTGAGCGCCGGCCGGTTGGTCACTCTGGCGCATCGCTTTGACGCTGTCCGGGTTACGGTCGAAGACGCCAAACCATGGCCAACACACCGGCACGCCGGTACGAATGCCTTTGCCCTGCTTGAATACCGCTTCGGGGTTCGGCCAGATCAACGGCTGCTCACCATCGCGCTGGTAGCTGAAGATATGCGCACCCTGCCGGGCCACCTGCAGCTCGGCGCCGTTGTGGCGGATGCGCCAGCAGTCCAGCTCGTCGATCGTCACGGTTTCAACGTGGGGCGTAGGCATACGAAGCACTCTCAATGGCAGGTAATGGGGCAATTGACCGTCAAAACCCGATGAGGTTTAACGCGCGCGCGACGGTACCGAACGCGTGCGGCCGCTGCCGTCGATGGCGACGAACACGAAGACCGCCTCGGTCACCTTGCGCCATTCGCTGGACAGAGGGTCGTCGCTCCACACTTCGACCATCATCTGGATCGAGCTGCGGCCGATTTCCAGGGCCTGTGTATAAAAGGACAATTGCGCGCCCACCGCCACCGGCACCAGAAACGCCATACGATCGATGGCTACCGTGGCCACACGCCCGCCAGCGACCTTGCTGGCCATGGCGGTGCCGGCCAGGTCCATCTGTGCGACTAGCCAGCCGCCGAAGATGTCGCCAAAGCCGTTGGTTTCACGCGGGAGCGCAGTGATTTGCAGGGCGAGATCGCCTTGCGGGATAGGATCTTCTTGTTCGAGTTCGATCATGCCGAGGGTGCCTCTGACCCGTGACGCTTCATGGGTGTTTCAAGTGGATAGCCGTCTTCTGGAAAAACGTTTCAGCACCATACCCCGCCTGATGCGTTTCTCGTAAGGCGTACTAAAGGGAAACTCTGCCAAAGCGGCTGGGTGGCGCCAACGTCGTTTTGGCACAGCAGCCCTCAAGACTGCGGGTCTGGCGCGTGCAAGGGCCGAGTATATCGACACCCATGCGCCGCGACGACCTCCCGGCGCTCATTTGGTCGGCATTTAGCGGCTGTAATGCGGCTTTTTCCGTCAACTGTGCTTCTGATGTGCTTTTCCAGGCGATTTGCTATCTTGCCGAACCCGTCCTGGCGCAGCCAGCACTTGGGTTCTGCCGTTCTGACTAATAAGAGAAGCCTTGCCATGTCCTCCGTGCCCGCAAGCAGTGCGCAACCCTCGCGCCCGCTGACCCGCAACGACTACAAAACCCTGTCGCTGTCCGCCTTGGGCGGGGCGCTGGAGTTCTACGACTTCATCATTTTTGTGTTTTTCGCCACCGTGGTCGGAAAACTCTTCTTTCCGGTCGACATGCCCGAATGGCTGCGCATGATGCAGACCTTCGGCATCTTCGCCGCCGGCTACCTGGCGCGTCCGCTGGGGGGCATCATCATGGCGCACTTCGGCGACCTGCTGGGGCGCAAGAAGATGTTCACCTTGAGCATCTTCATGATGGCGGTGCCGACCTTGATCATGGGCTTGCTGCCGACCTACGCGCAGATCGGTTTGTGGGCGCCGCTGTTATTGCTGCTGATGCGCATCATCCAAGGCGCGGCAATCGGCGGGGAGGTGCCGGGAGCATGGGTATTTGTGTCCGAGCACGTGCCGCCACGGCATATCGGCTATGCCTGCGGCACCCTGACCAGCGGCCTGACCGCCGGTATTCTGCTGGGGTCGCTGGTGGCCACTGCCATCAACACTCTGTATAGCCCGGAACAGGTGTCGGATTACGCCTGGCGTATCCCGTTCCTGCTCGGCGGTGTGTTCGGCCTGTTGTCGGTGTACCTGCGTCGCTGGTTGCATGAAACGCCGATTTTTGCCGAGATGCAGCAACGCAAGACCCTGGCCGCCGAGTTGCCGTTGCGCGCGGTGCTGCGCGATCACCGTGGCGCCATCGTGCTGTCGATGCTGCTGACCTGGCTGCTGTCGGCCGGCGTGGTGGTGGTCATCCTGATGACGCCGACCGTGCTGCAGACCATATATCACTTCAGCCCCACCGTGGCGCTGCAAGCCAACAGCCTGGCCATCGTGACCCTGAGCCTGGGCTGCATCGCCTCCGGCGCCCTGGCCGACCGCTTCGGCGCCGGGCGCGTGCTGACCGCCGGTTGCGCGTTGCTGCTGGCGACCTCCTGGACGCTCTACCACAGCCTTCTCGACCACCCCGACTGGCTGTTCCCGCTGTACGCCCTGACCGGCCTGTTCGTCGGCACCATCGGCGTGGTGCCTTACGTGATGGTCAAAGCGTTCCCACCGGTGGTGCGCTTCAGCGGCCTGTCGTTCTCCTACAACGTGGCCTACGCAGTGTTCGGCGGGCTGACGCCGTTGGTGGTGTCGCTGCTGATGAAGGAAAGCCCGATGGGCCCGGCGTACTACGTGGCCGTGCTGTGTGTGATGGGGATTTTGGTGGGTGGGTATCTGTGGAAGCGTGGGCGCTGATCCCTGCTGATATGCACCGATAACCTGTGGCGAGGGAGCACGCTCGCCACAGGGTTTGATTGTTACAACGATTACAGGGTATTTCAAAACCGTCCGCTTGCTTAACCCCTCGCCTTACATTCCCCGTATTCAGGGGGCCTGCACGCCGCGCTCGATCTCCTCGTTCCATACTGGCCTTTCATCTAATTGTCACATTCCAGACATAGAGTGTTCACACGGCCTACCGATACTTGGCCCCGATCCAACTATCCCTATCTGCTAGGAGCAAGGCATGAAACTGAAACGTTTGATGGCGGCAATGACGTTTGTCGCTGCTGGCGTTGCGACCGCCAACGCGGTGGCCGCTGGTGTTGACCCGGCAATTCCGGCGTATGTGAAGACCACTGGTGTGTCGGGCAACTTGTCCAGCGTCGGTTCTGACACCCTGGCCAACCTGATGACCCTGTGGGCTGAGGGTTACAAAAAGGAATACCCGAACGTCAACATCCAGATTCAAGCTGCCGGTTCCGCCACTGCGCCACCTGCGCTGACTGAAGGCACCTCCAACCTGGGCCCGATGAGCCGCAAGATGAAGGACACCGAACTGGCGGCCTTCGAGCAGAAGTACGGCTACAAGCCAACCGCTATTCCGGTGGCCGTGGACGCCCTGGCCGTGTTCGTACACAAGGACAACCCGATCCAGCACCTGACCATGGAACAAGTCGACGCGATCTTCTCCTCGACTCGCCTGTGCGGTGCTAAAGCCGACGTGAAAACCTGGGGCGACCTGGGTGTGACCGGCGACCTGGCCAACAAGCCGGTGCAGCTGTTCGGTCGTAACTCGGTATCCGGTACCTACGGCTACTTCAAAGAAGAAGCCCTGTGCAAAGGCGACTACAAGCCTAACGTGAACGAGCAACCAGGCTCGGCGTCGGTTGTCCAGTCGATCAGTTCCTCGCTGAACGGCATCGGTTACTCGGGCATCGGCTACAAGACCGCCAGCGTGAAAACCGTACCGTTGGCCAAAAAAGGCAGCACTGAGTTCATCGAAGACAGCGAAGAAAACGCCCTGAACGGCAAATACCCGCTGTCGCGCTTCCTCTACGTGTACGTCAACAAGGCCCCGAACAAGCCTCTGGCTCCGCTGGAAGCTGAGTTCGTGAAGCTGGTGCTGTCCAAGCAGGGCCAGGAAGTGGTGGTCAAAGACGGTTACATCCCACTGCCAGCCAAAGTTGCCGCCAAGGCACTGGCTGATCTGGGTCTGAAAGAAGGCGGCAAGTAAGCCACCGGTCAAATCGCCTTGAACCCGCCGCTTGGCTGGGTTCAAGGCCCGGGCAGGTCCGAAGGAGCTGGACCTCGCCTCCTAATTTCTAGTCCGCTGCCAGCACTGCTACGCGGCGGATTTCCTGCGTCACTGCATTGTCATCTTTCTGTCATACAGGATCGCTAGGGTGTGCGCATGAATGATCTGGCCAATTCCACCATGACGACGACTTCTCCTCCCAAGCGCATTGATTTCAATACGCCTGAGCTGCAACGCAAGCGCCGCATCCGCGCGCTCAAAGATCGCTTCACTCGCTGGTATGTGCTGGTCGGCGGCCTTGCCGTGCTGGCCGCCATTACCCTGATCTTCTTCTTCCTGGCCTACGTGGTAGCGCCGTTGTTCCAAGGTGCTTCGCTGACCAAGGAAGACGCGCTCACGCCCGCGTGGATGCAAGACGCTGGCAAGCCGTTGCTGATCTCTCTGGAAGAACAGAATCAAGTCGCCATGCGGGTTTCCGACAAAGGCCAGGCGTTGTTCTTTGAAGTGGACACCGGTGCCGAACTCAAGCGCATCGACCTGCCGCTGCCGGCCGGTGTGAGCGTGGCGTCCATCGGTAAGGATCAACCGGGCAGCCCGTTGGTGATCCTCGGTTTGTCCAATGGCCAGGCCATGGTGTTCCGCCACACCTATAAGGTGTCCTACCCGGACGGTAAGAAAACCATCACCCCCGCGATCGAATACCCCTACGGTGAAACTCCGATCGTGCTGGACGAGGCCGGTCGCCCACTGGAGCATGTCGCGCTCAACGCCACCGACTCCTCGTTGGTGGCCGCTGGTTCGTCCGGTTCGTACTTGAACGTGCTGACCCTGAGCCGCGAAGAAAACATGATGACCGGTGAAGTCACCAGCGAGCAGAAGCGTATCGAGCTGCCGCAAATGACCGAGCCGGTGAAGGCGATCTTTATCGACCCACGCCAGCAGTGGTTGTACGTGATCAACGGCCGCGCCCTGGCCGACGTGTTCAGCCTGCGCGACAAGAGCCTCAACGGTCGATACAAATTGTTGGAAGATGGCAACGCCGAAATCACCGCCAGCACGCAGTTGGTGGGCGGCATTTCGCTGATCTTCGGTAACTCCAAGGGCGGCCTGGCCCAGTGGTTCATGGCCCGCGACCCGGACGGCGAGCAGCGCTTCAAGCAGATCCGTACCTTCCAGATGGGCAGCGCGCCGATTGTGGAAATCACCGCCGAAGAACGTCGTAAGGGCTTCACCGCCCTGGATGCTTCCGGCAAGTTCGGTGTGTTCCACAGCACCGCGCACCGCACCCTGCTGGTGGACCCGGTAGTCGACGGCCAAGGCCTGTTCGGTATGTCGCCACGGGCCAACCGCGTGATCGTGGAAGCCGGCGGCAAGCTGCAACCGCTGCTGCTGGATAACCCGCACCCGGAAGTCTCCTGGAGCGCGTTGTGGAGCAAGGTCTGGTACGAGAACTACGACGAGCCTAAGTACGTCTGGCAATCGACCGCCGCCAACACCGATTTCGAACCCAAGATGAGCCTGGCGCCGCTGACTTTCGGCACGCTCAAGGCTGCGTTCTACGCCATGCTGCTGGCCGCGCCGCTGGCCGTTGCGGCGGCGATTTACACCGCTTACTTCATGGCGCCGAGCCTGCGTCGCAAGGTCAAGCCGGTGATCGAGCTGATGGAAGCGATGCCGACGGTGATCCTGGGCTTCTTCGCCGGTCTGTTCCTGGCGCCGTATGTCGAAGGGCATCTACCGGGGATTTTCAGCCTGCTGATGCTGTTGCCGATTGGCATCCTGGTGGCCGGTTTTATCTTCAGTCGCCTGCCTGAATCCCTGCGTCTGCGTGTACCCGACGGTTGGGAAAGCGCGATCCTGATCCCGGTGATCCTGTTCGTGGGCTGGCTGTCGCTGTACATGAGCCCGTACCTGGAAACCTGGTTCTTCGGCGGCGACATGCGCATGTGGATCTCCCACGACCTAGGCATCACCTACGACCAGCGCAACGCTCTGGTGGTGGGCTTGGCCATGGGTTTCGCGGTGATTCCGAACATCTACTCCATCGCCGAAGACGCCGTGTTCAGCGTGCCGCGCGGGCTGACCCTGGGCTCCCTGGCCCTGGGCGCCACGCCGTGGCAGACCATGACTCGCGTGGTGATCCTCACCGCTAGCCCGGGCATCTTCTCGGCGCTGATGATCGGCATGGGCCGCGCCGTCGGCGAGACCATGATCGTGCTGATGGCCACCGGCAACACCCCGGTGATGGAGATGAACCTGTTCGAAGGCCTGCGCACCCTGGCGGCCAACGTCGCGGTGGAAATGCCCGAGTCGGAAGTGGGCGGCAGTCACTACCGTGTGCTGTTCCTCTCGGCGCTGGTACTGCTGCTGTTCACCTTCATCATGAACACCCTCGCGGAGCTGATTCGTCAGCGTCTGCGCAAGAAATACTCGTCGCTTTAAGAAAGGTAGAAGTCTGTGAAACAGAACTCCCTGAATGGATGGTTCAAGAGCGGCGCCCCTGGCGTCTGGATCAGCGGTGGCGCGGTGTCCATCGCGGTCATCATGACCATTGGCCTGTTGGCCGTGATCGCGGTGCGGGGCCTGGGCCACTTCTGGCCGGCCGACCTGATCCAGGCCAACTACAGCGTGCCTGGCCAGGCCAACCACATCGTCATAGGCGAAGTGGTGCAGAAAGAAGAAGTGCCGCGCGAGCGCCTTAAAAGCGCCGGTCTGCCGGTGCCCGACGAAGGCCCGGAGTTCATGACCCGCGAGCTGATCAAGGTCGGTAACCGCGACCTGAACGGCAACGACTTCACCTGGATCGTCGGCGAGTGGTTGAAGGACCAGACCAAGCCTAAAGAGCTGATGGCGATTGAGCGTCGTGAGTGGGGCAACTTCTACGGCACCCTGGTCAACGTCAAGCAGGACGGCAAGGTCATCGCAGAAGGCGAGGCCGCGTGGCCGGAGCTGCAGGCCCGGGTCGACCGCGTCAACAAGCTGGCCGCTCAGCTCAAGAGCCTGGAAAAAACCGACATCGGCGCAATCAACGCCGGCCTGGAACGTATCCGCCTGCACGGCCGTAAACTGGAACTGGAAGGCAAGCTCGACGCCGCCGCCCAGGCCGACATGGACGCCGACCGCGCCGAGCTGAATGCGCGCTACCAAGACATCGAAGCACGCCTGGCCGACCTGCACGCCCAGTTCAACCGCGATGCGCTGACGGCCCGTGACGCCAACGGCAAGGAAGTGGAAATCGGCATCGGCAAAGTGGTGCACGCTTACCAGCCGAACGCCATGGGCACCATGACCAAGATCGGCTTCTACTTCAGCAAGGTCTGGGAATTCCTCAGCGATGACCCACGGGAAGCCAACACCGAAGGCGGGATCTTCCCGGCTATCTTCGGCACCGTGATGATGACGCTGATCATGGCGATGATCGTGACCCCGTTCGGTGTGCTGGCAGCGGTGTATCTGCGCGAGTACGCCAAGCAGAACACCCTGACCCGCATTATCCGGATCGCCGTGAACAACCTGGCCGGTGTACCGGCCATCGTCTACGGCGTGTTCGGCCTGGGCTTCTTCGTGTATGTATTGGGGGGTTCGGTTGACCGGCTGTTCTTCGCCGAAGCCCTGCCGGCGCCGACCTTCGGCACCCCGGGCCTGTTGTGGGCCTCGCTGACCCTGGCGCTGCTGGCGGTGCCGGTGGTGATCGTAGCCACCGAGGAAGGCCTGGCGCGGATCCCGCGGACAGTGCGCGAAGGGTCCCTGGCCCTGGGCGCGACGAAGGCGGAAACGCTGTGGAAAATCGTACTGCCGATGGCCAGCCCGGCCATGATGACCGGCATGATCCTCGCCGTGGCCCGTGCCGCCGGTGAAGTGGCACCGCTGATGCTGGTCGGTGTGGTGAAACTGGCGCCGTCGCTGCCGCTGGACGGCAACTACCCGTACTTGCACCTGGATCAAAAGATCATGCACCTGGGCTTCCATATTTATGACGTCGGCTTCCAGAGCCCCAACGTCGAAGCCGCGCGACCGCTGGTGTACGCCACCGCGCTGCTGCTGGTGCTGGTGATCGCCACGCTCAACCTGTCGGCGGTGTGGATTCGTAACCACCTGCGCGAGAAGTACAAGGCGTTGGACAGCTGAATCTATTAGCCACAAGCGGCAAGCTACAAGCCGCTTTTGCTCAAATCTTGCAGCTTGCAGCTAAAAGCTTGCAGCTTCGAACGGAGTGAGACCATGCAACATGAAACCCATTCCCACGGCATCAACATGTCTGCCTTGGGTCGCGACAAGCAGAGCCTGAGCCTGGCTCAAGAAACCGTGGCCATCGAAGTGCCGGGCCTGAGCCTGTACTACGGTGAAAAGCAGGCGCTGTTCGACGTCAGCATGAACATTCCCAAGCAGCGCGTGACCGCCTTCATCGGCCCGTCGGGCTGCGGCAAGTCCACGCTGCTGCGCACCTTCAACCGCATGAACGACCTGGTGGACGGCTGCCGCGTGGAAGGTGCCATTAACCTCTATGGCAGCAACATCTACCGCAAGGGCGAGGACGTGGCCGAGCTGCGTCGCCGGGTGGGCATGGTATTCCAGAAGCCCAACCCGTTCCCCAAGACCATCTACGAAAACGTGGTCTACGGCCTGCGCATCCAGGGCATCAACAAGAAGCGCATCCTCGACGAAGCGGTCGAGTGGGCACTCAAGGGCGCGGCGCTGTGGGATGAGGTCAAGGACCGCCTGCACGATTCGGCGCTCGGTTTGTCCGGCGGCCAGCAACAACGTCTGGTGATCGCGCGGACCATCGCCGTGGAGCCGGAAGTGTTGTTGCTCGACGAACCCTGCTCGGCTCTGGACCCGATCTCGACGCTGAAAGTGGAAGAACTGATCTACGAGCTTAAATCCAAGTTCACCATCGTCATCGTGACCCACAACATGCAGCAGGCGGCGCGGGTTTCCGATTACACCGCGTTCATGTACATGGGCAAGCTGGTGGAGTTCGGCGACACCGATACCCTGTTCACCAATCCGGCAAAGAAACAGACCGAAGACTACATCACCGGTCGCTATGGCTAGTTGGGGAAGCTGCAAGCCGCCAGTTTCAAGCGGCAAGTAAAAGCAGTTCAACGGAACGACACACATCAGCTTGCGGCTTGTAGCTTGCGGCTTACAGCTTTTGCGGAGCAAACGCATGATTAGCAAAGAAGGCCTTACCCATCACATCTCCGCGCAGTTCAACGCCGAGCTTGAGGAAGTGCGCAGCCACCTCCTGGCGATGGGCGGGCTGGTGGAGAAGCAAGTCAACGACGCCGTCACCGCCCTGATCGAGGCCGACTCGGGCCTGGCCCAGCAAGTGCGTGAAATCGACGACCAGATCAACCAGATGGAGCGCAACATCGACGAAGAATGCCTGCGCATTCTGGCCCGTCGACAGCCGGCGGCATCCGACCTGCGATTGATCATCAGCATTTCCAAATCCGTGATCGATCTTGAGCGGATCGGCGACGAAGCCACCAAGATCGCGCGCCGTGCCATCCAACTCTGCGAAGAAGGCGAAGCGCCGCGCGGTTACGTGGAAGTTCGCCACATTGGCGACCAGGTGCGCAACATGGTGCGTGATGCCCTCGACGCCTTTGCCCGTTTCGACGCCGAGCTGGCGCTGTCCGTGGCCCAGTACGACAAAGTCATCGACCGCGAGTACAAAACCGCGCTGCGTGAGCTGGCCACCTACATGATGGAAGACCCGCGCTCTATCTCGCGGGTCTTGAGCATTATCTGGGTGCTGCGTTCGCTGGAGCGCATCGGCGACCACGCGCGCAACATCTCGGAGCTGGTGATTTACCTGGTGCGCGGTACCGACGTGCGGCACATGGGGCTCAAACGCATGAAAGCCGAAGTTGAAGGCTCAACCGATCAAATACCTAATGTTCCGGGCGAAACTGACGATAAGTAAGGTTGCCCGAGAAATTAACGCCCGGCCTTTGGTCGGGCGTTTTTGTTTGTGGCAGCTGAATTATTTGCGCGGCGGGTGAAAGAAAGTCCCGACGTGACTACAGAGTTTTGGCAAAATGCCATCAGTTAGGCGTTCTGCGTGCCGCGGTTTTTATAGGATAAAGGGTCGATGAGTAAAGTCAGTGTATTGGTGGTGGATGACGCCTCGTTTATTCGCGACCTGGTGAAGAAGTGCCTGCGCAACTACTTCCCTGGGATCAAGATTGAAGATGCGGTGAACGGCAAAAAGGCCCAGGCCATTCTGATGCGCGAGACCTTCGACCTGGTGCTGTGCGACTGGGAAATGCCGGAAATGTCCGGCTTGGAGCTGCTGACCTGGTGCCGCGAACAGACCCATCTCAAAGCCATGCCGTTCGTGATGGTGACCAGCCGTGGCGATAAGGAAAACGTGGTCCAGGCGATCCAGGCCGGTGTGTCCGGGTACGTCAGCAAACCGTTCACCAACGAGCAGTTGCTGAACAAGGTCAAGCAGGCCCTGCACAAAGTCGGTCGCCTCGATGCGTTGGTCGCCAGTGCGCCGACCAAGATGAATTCGGCTTTCGGCAACGACTCCCTCAGCGCCCTGACCGGCGGCAAGCCCGAAGCCATCAAGGCTGCCCCCGCGGCCGCTGCGACGCCCAATCGCGGCCTGCTCAATACGCAGCCGGTAAAAGCCCCGGCTGCATCTGCATCTGCATCTGCCCAAGCGGGCCGTGGCCAGGGCCAACTGCGGCTGTCCAGCGGCACCCAGCAATGCGTCATCAAGGCGCTGAGCATCAAGGAAGCGCTGTTGGTGGTGCGCCGTGGTGAAGTCCTGCCGCAAGTACTGGAAAGCGCGGTGCTGGACCTGGAGCAAGGCGACAACGCCGAAGTGGCGCGCCTTAACGGCTACCTGCACGCCGTCGTCGCCTTTGAGCCGAGGCCGGACAGCGACTGGCTGCAACTGACTTTCCGCTTCATCGATCAGGACGCGCAGAAGATGGACTACATCTCGCGCCTGATCGCACGGGGCACGGCGCAGAAGCACTTTGTGCCGGGTGCGTAACCCGTAGGACCAGCGCAATACCTGTCGTAAGCGGGCTACAAGATTGTCATGAACCCTTGTTAGCCTGCCGTTCAGTCATCCCGACAGGTGCACGCCATGTTCATTCGCCTGCTGTTGTGCGGCGCGCTGGTAACGGCCGCGCCGTCGACCTTGGCCATGACGCTGTATAAGTCCATCGATGCCAATGGCGTGGTGATTTACAGCGACTGGCATACCCCCGGCGCCCAAGCGTTCGTGATTCAGCAGCGCAGCGTTGAGCGCGTACACAGGCCGCTACCGCAGGTGCCCATACCTCGTGACACCCCGCATGCTTATCGCTACCCGTTGCCGTGGCGTGGCGGGCCGTTCCGGTTGACTCAGGGACCTAACGGCAGCTTCAGCCATACCGACCCCAAGAGCCGCTACGCCATGGACATCGCCATGCCCGAGGGCACGCCGATCATTGCCGCGCGTGGCGGTGTGGTGGTGAAGACCGAAAATCAGCAGGCGGGGCGGGGCGGTGATGCGTCGGGCAATTTCGTGCGCGTCCAGCACGACGACGGCACCCAGGGTGTCTATCTGCATCTACGGCAGGGTTCGGTCAGTGTGAAGGTGGGTCAGCGTGTGGTGGTTGGCAGCCCGCTGGGGTTGTCCGGCAATACCGGCAACAGCAGCGGGCCTCATCTGCATTTTGTGGTTCAACGCGCCACCGAAGCGGGGCTGGTGTCGATCCCGTATGAGTTCAACCAGCCGGTGGGCGCGTTGCCCAACTTTGCGTTGGGCAACTGACGGTCAATCCAGCAGCAGCACCTTGGCCAGTACGATCTTCGGACCTTTCATCTTCTTGATGATGATCCGCAGCCCTTCGACCTCCAGCACTTCCTCTTCCTCCGGCACGCGCTTGAGCGTGTCGTAGATCAGCCCGGCCAGGGTCTCGGCTTCGATGTGGTCCAGGTCCACGCCCAGCAGGCGTTCCACCTTGAACAGCGGGGTATCGCCGCGTACCAGCAGCTTGCCCGGCTGATACGCGAGGATGCCGCGTTCGGCCTTGCGGTGTTCGTCCTGGATATCGCCGACCAGCACTTCCAGCACGTCTTCCATGGTCAGGTAGCCAATGACCTTGCCGTCAGCTTCTTCCACCAGCGCAAAGTGTGCGCCGCCTTTGCGGAACTGCTCCAGCAACTGCGACAGCGGCATGTGCCGGGATACGCGCTCCAGCGGGCGGGTCAGCTCGGCCAGGTTGAAGGATTCGGGGATATGGTCCAGCGCCGCCAGCTCCAGCAGCAGATCCTTGATATGCAGCAGGCCGACGAACTCATTGCGCTCGGCGTCATACACCGGGTAGCGGCTGAATTTGTGGCGGCGGAACTGCGCGAGGATTTCCTTGAGCGGCGCGTTGAAGTCCAGAGTCACCAGGTCTTCGCGGGAATTGGCCCAGTCCACCACTTCCAGCTCGCCCATTTCCACGGCCGAGGCCAGCACTCGCATGCCTTGGTCGCTCGGGTCCTGGCCACGGCTGGAGTGCAGGATCAGCTTGAGTTCCTCGCGGCTGTAATGGTGTTCGTGGTGCGGGCCAGGCTCGCCTTGGCCGGCGATACGCAGGATCGCGTTGGCGCTGGCGTTGAGCAGATAGATAGCCGGGTACATGGCCCAGTAAAACAGGTACAGCGGCACGGCCGTCCACAGCGACAGCAACTCGGGCTTGCGAATGGCCCAAGACTTGGGCGCCAGCTCGCCGACCACGATGTGCAGGTAGGAAATCACGAAAAATGCCGCAAAGAACGACACGCCCTTGATCACTTCCGGCGACTCAACGCCCACCGCGCCCAACAACGGCTCCAGGATGTGCGCAAACGCCGGCTCACCGACCCAGCCCAGGCCCAGGGAGGCGAGGGTGATACCCAACTGGCAGGCCGACAGGTACGCGTCGAGCTGGCTGTGTACGGTGCGCAGGATCTGCCCGCGCCAGCCGTTGGTGTGGGCGATGGCCTCGACCCGGGTGGCCCGCAGTTTGACCATGGCGAACTCGGCCGCAACGAAGAAACCGTTGAGCAGTACCAGGATCAGTGCAAAGAGGATCATGCCGAAATCGGCGAAGAGTGTCGCGAGGGTGATACCAGGGGAAGGGTCCATGATGGAGTTGTGCAGGTTCCGTGTGTTCAGTAAGGGGTGTCAGGCGGGCCTGAAAGGCAGGCGCAAGTCGGCCAATGTAGCGGCTGACGGGGCGCTTGCCTAGTGCCCGGTGCCGGGCGGGGCGGGGCGTGGAATCTACTTCCCAAGGCACTGAAGATCCATTGTGTGAGGGGGCTTGCCCCCGATGGCGGTGGATCAGTTATGGATAAGTTGACTGTCTTCCCGTCATCGGGGCATAGGTATCTACACAAATCTAAAAGGCTCACAGATAACTCTGTGGAGAGCGGGCTTGCCCCGCGCTGGGCTG